>JAUYGP010000276.1 GCA_030690515.1 Giesbergeria sp. | reverse complement strand
ATGCTCTGGAAACCCCGGCTGCTTTTGGTCGAGGTTGACCGCCACCAGGTCGAAGTGGATCGGCGCGCGCGCCTTGAGTTTGATGAGAATGTCGAGCAGGGCATAGCTGTCTTTGCCGCCCGACATGCAGACCATGACCTTGTCGCCTTCCTCGATCATGTTGTATTGCACGATGGCCTTGCCGACCTCGCGGCACAGGCGCTTTTCCAGCTTGTGTGCTTCGCGCTCAATCTTGAAGTCGGCCGGGGCGCGGGCTGGCGCGGCCGCCGCCACCACCGCCGCGTCTTCGCCCGTCCAGGCGCTGGTATCTATTGCGTTCATTGCGTTCACCACTGTCCTGTATCCATGCGGATGGCAACTTCGCAGTCACCAAAAATTTCAAGTTTGGCAATTTTTACGCGCACACCCAGCACGCCGGGCAGTTGCATGAGCCGGTGTGAGAGCTTGCCGATCAGCGTCTCCAGCAGGTTCACGTGCTCTGCCGTGCACTCGTCGATGATGATCTGGCGCACGCGCCGGTAGTCGAGCACATGCAGGATGTCGTCGTCGCGCGGCGCGAGGGGCTGTTCGCCCAGGCTCAGTTCGGCGTCCACCTGGATGGGCTGGGGTGCATTTTTCTCGTGCGCCAGGATGCCCACGTTGGCGTTGAAACGCAAGCCGGTGAGCGAGAGGGTCTGGTGGCCCGATGCCGGAGGGGTCATGGTGCGGGTGGGGTCAGTAAAAGGGAGGGCTTGGCCTTGAAGGCCTCGACGCCCACGGCGTCGCAGTCGTCGTACACGTCGGGCTTGCGCGTGGACACTCGCACTGCCACCACCTGCGGGTGGGCCAGCAGGGCGTCCAGCACGGCGTCGCACAGGGTTTCTTGCAGATCGATGTGGCCGCGTTCGGTGATGCGCGTGACCTCGCTGCGCACAAAGTCGTAGTTCACCACCTCGTCGATCTGGTCGCGCCGGGGCGTGTTCTGGTGCAGCGGAACATACAGATCGATGTCGAACAGGATGCGCTGCGGCGACGCGCGCTCAAAGTCGTGGATGCCAATGCGCACCAGGCGGCACAGGCCGCGCAAGAAGATGCGCCGGCAGTCGGTCAGCAGCGGGTCTGGCAGGAAGTCCGGTGTCATGGGGTGCCTGGGGGTGCAGCCTGCGCCAGTTGCTCGGCCACGAACATGACGTCGCGCGCCAAAGGCACCAGGTGCTGGCCCTTGTCCACGGTGATGGTGATGCCTGTGATGGAGGCGTTTTCGGCCAAAAATACGGCGGTGCGCGCCACGTCGGCCGGGTCGGTGGGGCTGCGCAGCAGGTTGACCGTGCTGGCGCGGTGAAAGTTGTCGCCGGTTTGCGGGCCGCTCACATAGACCAGGCCCGGGGCGACGGCGCTCACGCGCACATGCGGCGCCAGTGCCTGCGCCTGCAACGCCACGGCCCGCTCCAGTGCGAGTTTGGTGAGTGTGTAGGAAAAGTAATCGGGGTTGAGGTTGAACACCTTCTGGTCCAGCACATGCACCACGGCCGGAGCGGGGCGGCCCGCAGGCGCCTGGTGCACGGCGCGCGCCAGCAGCGTGGCCAATTGCAGCGGCGCCACCAGGTTCACCTGCATCTGCTGCTGCAGCAGATCGGGCGAGAAGTCCAGGCCGGTGTCCGGCTCGAACAGCGAGGCGTTGTTGACGATCGCGTCGGGCCACTGGCCGATGGCCTGCACGGCTTGGCTGAAAACCGCCTGGTGCGCCGCCGCGTCGGCCATGTCGCCCGCGATGGCCCAGGCCTTACGGCCCAGCGCTTCGACTTCAGCACAGGTCTGCAGGGCTTCGTCACGCGAGTGCTGGTAGTGGCAGGCCACGTTCCAGCCTGCCCGGGCAAAAGCCAGGCTGAAAGCGCGGCCCAGGCGCCGGGCGGCGCCCGTGACCAGAACGGTGCGTGGAGGAAGCGGGGAAGACATTCGGGGACAATGCAGGCCGTGACAACAGAACCTACAAGTTTAACGACCGCCCTGCAGGCCCACATTGCGCAGGCCATTGATCGGGCCGGTGGCTGGATCGGTTTCGACCGCTTCATGGAGCTGACCCTGTACACGCCGGGCCTGGGCTACTACGCCAACGAGCGCCCGAAGTTTGGCGCCATGCCGCAGTCGGGCAGCGATTTTGTGACCGCCCCCGAGATGACTCCGCTGTTTGGGCAAACGCTGGCCGAGCAGGTAGGGGAGGCCCTGGCGCGCACCGGGACCGACGAGGTCTGGGAGTTTGGCGCCGGTTCGGGCGCTCTGGCGCTGCAGCTGCTCAATGCCTTGGGCAGCGCCGTGCGCCGCTACACCATCGTCGATCTCTCGGGCAGCCTGCGTGCGCGCCAGCAGGCGCTGCTGACCGCGCACGAGGGAAAGGTGCACTGGGTGGATGCACTGCCCGACACCTTTGCGGGGGTCATCGTGGGCAACGAGGTGCTCGATGCCATGCCGGTAAAGCTGCTGTCCCGCCATGGCGGCGCGCAAGACGGTGTCTGGCACGAACGCGGCGTGGCCGTCCAGGAGGGCGTTTTTGCCTGGGCCGACCGGCCCACGGCGCTGCACCCCCCGGTCGAGATCGAGGGCCCGCACGACTACCTGACCGAGATCCATCCCCAGGCCGAGGCCTTCATCCGCACCCTGGGAGACCGCCTGGTCCGTGGTGCGGCCTTCTTTATTGACTATGGTTTTGGCGAGAGTGAGTACTACCACCCGCAGCGCCATATGGGCACCGTGATGTGCCACCGCGCGCACCAGGCGGACGATAACCCGCTGCTGGACGTGGGCCTCAAGGACATTACCGCGCACGTCAACTTCACCGCCATGGCCCTGGCGGCGCAAGACCAGCCGCTGCCCGCGGGCCAGGGCTGGAGCGTGCTGGGCTACACCACGCAGGCGCATTTCCTCATCAATGCTGGATTGCTATCAAAAATGGAGCTTCAACCGCTTGAAGGTAGGGCGATTGCGGCCAAATTGATGATGGAACACGAAATGGGTGAGCTGTTCAAGGTGCTGGCCTTGTGCAAGGGCGAACCGTGGGATGCCCTGGGCTTTGTGCAGGGCGATCGTACGCACCGGTTGTAGCCATGATCCGCTGGCTCATCGTCGTCTTTCTGGTACTGGTCTTGATCAACGGCTTGTCGCCGTGGCTGCAGCGCATGGGGCTGGGGCGGCTGCCGGGCGACTTCCGCTTCCGGCTGTTCGGGCGGGAGTGGTTCATTCCGCTGGCCAGCACGGTGCTGCTCAGCTTTGTGCTGAGTCTGGCCGTCAAGTGGTTGTGATCGGGACCCGCGCTTGAATTTAGCGGCCTGTGGCCCGATGTCGGAATAAGAACGTTCTGAAAGCCCCCTCCATGACCGAAGCTCTGCACATCGTCTGCCCCCATTGCCACACCACCAACCGCGTGCAAGCCGCGCAGCTGGGCAGCGCGCCCGATTGCGGCAGTTGCCACCAGCCGCTGTTTGCGGGTGTGCCACTGGCGCTGGACGCCACCAGTTTTGCCAAGCATGTGCAGCGCAGCCATATCCCGGTGCTGGTGGACTTCTGGGCGCCCTGGTGCGGCCCGTGCCGCCAGATGGCACCGGCCTTTGCCCAGGCGGCGCGTGCGCTGGAGCCGCAGGTGCGGCTGGCCAAGCTCGACACCGAGGCGCATCCGCAGGTGGCTGCACCCTACAACATCCGCAGCATTCCGACCATGGTGCTGTTCAAGGGCGGGCGCGAGGTGGCACGTATCTCCGGGGCACTGGGCGCGGCCGACATCGAGCGCTGGGTGCGCGCGGCGCTCTGAGGGAGTCAGCGCAAGCCGAGTCCCCGGTCGAGAGACGCCACGCCCGCGCCGCGTCCGGCCAGGTACAGCATCAACGCTGCCCACGACAGGTGCGTGGACCAGGCGTCGGGGTAGACGAAAACCTGGATCACCAGCGTCATGCCCAGCAGCGCCAGGGCCGATAGCCGTGTGAACAGGCCCAGCACCAGCAGCACCGGGAACACATGCTCGGCCGTGGCGGCCATCTGCGCAGCCAGTTCGGGCGGCAGCAGGGGTAGCTTGTATTCCTCCCGGAACAGAAAGTAGGCGCTGTCAGTCAGGGTGAACCAGCCCTCAACCTTGGTGCGGCCCGATTGCCAGAAGATGCCCGCCAGCGCGAAGCGCGCCGCCAGGGCCAGCAGGCTGTGCGGCGTGAGCCAGACCAGGGCGTCGGTCAGCTGGTTCCAGCGGGCACGCAGGCCCTGGGTGGGCGCGGTGGTGGGGGTGGCGGGGGTGGCGGGGTGCGTGGTGTACGAGGGGTTCATGGTGTGCTCCGGTGGGGCGTTGCAAGGGTCAGTGCGCTGGTCTTGAGCAGCAGCGCTATCAGGGCGGATAGGTCGGCGCCCGGCTCGGCGTTCAGTGCGCAGGCGGCGGCGCCTTCCACGGGCTGGCCGACTGCGCAGGCCTCCAGAAAGGCTGCGCCCGCCCGTGGCAGGGCCGCCCATTGCACGGCATCGCCCGGGCGTGTGAGCAGGCCACCCTCGCCCTGCCAGGGCAGGGGAGCATCCAGGGCCAGACCTTCGCGCTGGCGTTGCCACAGGGAGTAGGCCGGGTGCGCATCGCACCAGGCCCAGCGGGCGGCGGGGTGGGGGTGCAGGCACAGGCCTGCGAGCGCTTCGGGTGTCTGCCGTGCCAGCCACGCAGGGTCGAGCGCGGGCGCAGGCGCCGCCAGGTGGGCTTCTGTCCAGCAGCGATCGAGCCGCGCCACCGCTCCCAGGTAGGGCAGGCTGGCAGCCGGGCCAAAACCATCCAGGAAGGCGGCAAAACCCGCGCCATAGGCCATCAGCAGCCCGTCGTGCGGCGGCTGGGCGTGCGCAAAGACCCCGGCGGCGGCGCGGAACCATTCCTCGCCCACTAGGGCGCACACCGTGGGGTAGCTGGCCTGCAGTGCATCGATGCAGCCCTTGAGCACGGTGTTGCGGTACACGGCAAAGCCGGGCTGGGCCAGCAGCGCATCGAGCCATGCGGGGTGCGCGGGGGCCGCTCCTGGCGGGGGCAGCAGCGCGGCGGCAAAGCCGTCCTGGAACGTGGTCAGTTGCATCGCGACACCTCATTCCCTTTCTCAATCAAACGATTACTTTGTCGGCTTCGCTTGCCGTGCTGCAGCACTGTCTGCGCTTCGCCTTCGCGTACTCGATGGATTGAGAAACGCAATCACAGGCGTCCAGCAGGGCGTGCGCACGCTCGCGTTCGGCCAGCAGTTCGGCAAAGGGGGGCAACTGGTCGTCGCGCTCGATCAGGGTGGGACGCGGTCCGGTGCGTGCAATCAGGTGTTCGTACAAGGCCCATACCGCGTCAGCCACCGGCGCGTCGTGGCTGTCGATCAGCAGGGCGTCGCCCAGTTGGGGGTCGGCATGGTGGCCCGCGAGGTGGATCTCGGCAATGGCCTGCCCGGGAAAGGCGTCGAGGTAATCGGTGGCGCAGGTGCCCAGGTTGTGGGCGCTGATGTAGACGTTGTTCACATCGAGCAGCAGGCTGCAGCCGGTGCGGCGCACCAGCTCGGCCAGGAAATCGGTTTCAGCCCAGTCGTGGCCGTCGATGTGCAGGTAGTGTGTGGGGTTCTCGATGGCGATGGGGCGTTGCAGCACGTCCTGGGTGCGGGCAATGTTGCCAGCAATGCGCTCCAGCGCCTCGTGGGTGCGCGGAAACGGCAGCAGGTCCGGGTGATAGCGCCCGCGCCACGCAGACCAGGCCAGGTGCTCGGACACCAGCGCGGGCTCGATGCGCTGCACCAGCGCTGCCAGGCGCTGCAGGTGCGCGGCGTCGGGCGGCGCATCGGCGGCCAGCGAGAGTGACACGCCGTGCAGCGATACCGGGTGCCGCGCACGGATGGCCTGCAGCCACGCCAGGCGCGGGCCGCCATCGGCCAGATAGTTCTCGGGGTGTACCTCCCACCACAGGCCTTCGGCCGTGCAGTGCAAGGCCTCGTCATAGTGCTGGGGCTTGAGGCCCAGGCCTGCGGTCAATGGCTGATGCATGGTGCCCTCCAGTTCAATATCAATGACTCCATTGCGCTTCGCGTCGCCAACACCGCAGGAGACCGGCGCGGTTCAGGCCAGGGCTCCCGCGCAAGGGCCGCCCCGCTGCGCCGGGAGCGTCCCCCTGCCCGCAGCGCGCAGCGCTGCGAGAGCGGGGGGAAGGAGCGAAGCGACAAGGGGGGTGTTTCACTTCATCGCTTCGAGCGTGCCCATGCCCTTGGGCGTTTTGATGGTGTTGCAGGTGCCTGCGGGCACATACTTCCAGGCGTTCCCCTGGTAGTCCACCTTCGAGGTTCCTGCGCAGGTGGTGCCGGGGCCGGCGGCGCAGTCGTTCTTGCCGGCCATAGAAACGCCGTAGCATTTCTCCATGGCGGGCTTGGCCATGTCGCCGGATTTGTTCATGCTGTCGGACTGGGCCATGGCGGCGCCAGAAGTGAGGGCGGCAAAAGCGAGGGCGCCGAGGGTGAGGGTACGTGTGGTCATGGCGGTTGCTCCGGAAAGTTGAAATGAGAGAAAAGCAGACCTGGGTGCCGGAGCGCGGTGCGCCGCAGTGCCCGATCTGCGTTGTAATTCGCGGGGAAGCGGCGGCGGGTTACAGCCGCGTGCAAAAAAAGGGGCAAAAGAATTTTTGTGTGGTGCTGTAACCGGCAGGCCCCGCACACCGAATACCACCAGGGAGCTGCCATGGAGATTGAAGAGCGGTTGCGTACGCTGCTGCTGCAGGGGCTGGACGCCGATACCGGTGCCTACCAGCGCTTCCTGAAGGAATTGAGCGCGCACCTGCGGGCTTTTTTGCGCCGCCGCCTGGCCCAGCGGCCTGATGAAGTGGAGGACCTGGTGCAGGAAACCCTGTTGGCCGTGCACAACCAGCGCCATACCTACCGGCACGATATGCCGGTGACGGCCTGGGTGCACGCCATTGCGCGCTACAAGCTGGTGGACTGGCTGCGCTCGCACGCCGTGAAAGGGGCCATGAACGTGCCGCTGGACGATGCCGCAGAGCTGTTCTCCAGCAGCGACAGCGAGGCTGCCGAGGCGCGGCGCGACCTGGGGCAACTGCTGCAGACACTGCCCGACCGCCAGCGTCTGCCCATCGTGCACGTCAAGCTCGAAGGGCTCTCGGTGGTGGAGACGGCGCGCATTACGGGGCTGTCGGAATCGGCAGTCAAAATCGGTGTGCACCGGGGCCTCAAGGCCCTGGCCGCACGCATCAGGGGAGCGACATGAGAACCGACGAATTGATTGGCCTGCTGGCGCAGGACGCAGAGCCGGTGGCGCAACACGCCATCGAGCAGCGCTTTGCCGTGGCCGCGTTGGCCGGGCTGGCGGGCGCCACGGTGCTGATGTTGGCGCTGTTCGGCCTGCGGCCCGATCTGCTGCAAACCCTTGCGCTGCCCATGTTCTGGGGCAAGCTGCTGTTTGCCGCCGCCCTGGCCGTGGCGGGGGTGGCGCTGCTGCGGCGGCTGGCCCGCCCCGGCCTGGGCCTGGGGCATTCGCTGGCGCTGCTGGCCCTGCCGCCGGTGGTGCTGTGGGTGCTGGCGGTTATGGCGCTAGGCCAGGCGGCGCCGGATGAGCGCCTGCCGCTCATCCTGGGCAGCACCTGGCGTAGCTGCCCCTTCAACATCGCGGCGCTCTCGGCCCCTGCGCTGACTGCGCTGTTCTGGGCAATGCGCGGCGCAGCGCCCACGCGGCTGGCCTGGACCGGTGCCGGTGCCGGTTTGTTGGCGGGCGCTCTGGGAACCCTGGTTTATGCGCTGCATTGTCCCGAAATGGCGGCCCCCTTCCTGGCCGTGTGGTACCTGGCGGGCATGGCCCTGCCCACGGCGCTGGGGGCATTGCTGGGGCCGCGCCTGCTGCACTGGTAGGCGGTCAGCCCACAGCGGCCTGCGCCAGCCAGTCGGCCACGGCCTGCACCCGGGCAGCGTGGATCATTTCACCCACCTTCGGACCTGTAACGCCCTTGGATGCTGCGCTGGCAGCTATCACACTGGTAGCAACCGATTGCACGGCCACCAGCGCTGCGCCGAGCCGGGCGCGCTGCGGATAGGGCGCCTCTTCAAAGCCCAGGCGCCCGCGCGCGTCGCATTCGCAGGCCAGCAACACCTCGTCAAAGCGGGCGGGCTTGCGAATGGCGTCGCAGCGCTCGATCAGGCGCACCAGTGGGGCGGCCCCCAGTTCGCCGCTGCGGTGGATGTTGCCGTGCTCGCGGGCCACCACATCGGCCAGTTCGCGGCAGTCGGTGGGAACGCGCAGGCGCTCGCACACCCCTTTGAGCAACTTTGCACTGCGCTGCTCGTGGCCAATGTGGCGTGGCAGCATCTCTGCGGGCGTGGTGCCTTTGCCCAGGTCGTGCGTCAGGCAGGCAAGGCGCACGGCCAGCGGGGCTTGCAGGCGCGCTGCCATGTCCAGCACCATCATCAGGTGCACGCCGGTGTCGATCTCGGGGTGGTATTCGGCCCGTTGGGGCACGCCCCACAGGCGGTCCACCTCGGGCAGCACCACCTTCAGCGCACCGCAGGCGCGCAGCACGTGGAACATGCGCGAAGGCTTCTCCTCCATCAGCCCACGCGCCAGTTCCTGCCACACGCGCTCGGGCACCAGGTGGTCTGCCTCGCCGTGTTGCACCATCGAGCGCATCAGTGCCAGTGTTTCGGGCGCCACGGAAAAATCGGTAAATCGCGCCGCAAAACGCGCCACGCGCAGGATGCGCACCGGGTCGTCGTGGAAGGCATGGGTCACATGGCGCAGCACCTTGTCGCGCAGGTCGCGCACGCCGTCATAAGGGTCAATAATGCCGGCAGCGCCCGTCCATTCAGCGCTGGAAGCTATTGAATTAATAGTGAGATCGCGCCGCGAGAGATCTTCTTCGAGCGTGACCTCGGGCGAGGTTTGCACCACAAAGCCCCGGTATCCGCGCCCGCTCTTGCGCTCGGTGCGCGCCAGCGCGTATTCCTCGCGTGTTTCGGGGTGCAGAAAAACGGGAAAGTCGCGCCCCACGGGCAGGTAGCCCAGCTCCAGCATCTGCTGCGGCGTGGCGCCCACCACCACCCAGTCGTGGTCGTTGACGGGGCGGCCCAGCAGCCGGTCGCGTACGGCGCCCCCTACCATGTAGATTTGCATGCGGGCAGTGTAGTTACTATTCACGGCCCATCAAGGCCTCTCAAGGCTCTGTCCGTGTCTGGAGTTCGCCCATGTCCCCATCGCCCACCATCACCATCGTCCAGCCCAATCTGGATGGCAGCCTGCCTATCCCCACTCCGGTCGCGCCCCACGCCGCCGAGGCCGCGGCCGCGCAGTTGCAGGAACGTGCCGAAGCACTGCAGGAGCAGATGGACGGCCTCCAGGCGCTGTTGGCCAAACCGCTGAACGAAATTTTGGAAGATCGCGAGAAGGCCCTGGAGGCCGCCAGCGCCTGGGATGCCTTCGGCGCCATGTGGATGCTGTCGCAGCGCGCCATGCGCCGCGTCGCCATGGACCTGGCCGCGCAGCAGGGCGTGAGCGAGGCCGAGGTGGTGGCCCGCGCCATGCAGCACGCCAATGCGGTGCTTAACACCGAGGACGAGACCCTGGGCGGCACCATCGCTCCGGCACAGTTGGCGCACATTGCGCGGCACCGGCCGTATTTGCGCAAGCAGTTTCGGCAAGGCTGAGCTCATTTCGCAAGGAAACCGGACACTTCAGGCAAGCGCGAAATTCTTAAGATGGTATTATTGGCGATACCATGAAGCGCTTGCCCCAGATCGTCTTGGACACCAATGTCTTGGTGGCCGGGCTTCGTTCCCGCAACGGCGCTTCGTTTCAATTGCTCAGCCGGTTGACTTTCAGTCAGTTTGGGTTGCACTTGACGGTGCCATTGGCCATGGAGTACGAGGACGTTTTGCACCGCCCTGGGCTGTTGTCTTTGCCAGTGGCTGCGATTGATGCAGTGTTGGACATGGTGTGTGCGGTGGCCCACCAGCAGGACGTCCATTTTTTATGGCGTCCCCAACTGCGCGACCCGAGCGATGAGCTGGTGCTCGAAGCCGCCGTCAACGCCTCGGCCGATTTTTTGGTCACCCATAACCTGCGCGACTTTGCCGCCGCGGGCGGGTTCGCTGTCCAGGTGGTCACACCCGGTCAGTTTTTGAAACTATTGGATGGAGGAGCACCATGAGCACACTCAGCCTGCGTTTGCCGCACTCGATTCACCAGAACGCCAAGCTCTATGCCCAGCGGGAGGGCATCTCCGTTAACCAGTTGGCGGCTACTGCATTGGCCGAAAAGCTGGCAGCCCTGGCCACCGAGGACTACATCGCACAGCGCGGGCAGCGTGCCAGTGCGCAAGAATTTGCTGCCGCGCTGGCCCTGGTGCCCGACGTTCCGGCGGTTACGGGCGATGCGCTGCCTTGATGGCCCCCCACCGTTTTTGTATCAAATAGGGATCAAGCGTCCGTATAACGTGCGCAATATGCTATCAATGCAATAGCGTTGTTGGTGGAATTCGCAGAACAACCAGTGGAAATGCCCGTCGCTGTACTCGTGCTCAGCGCACCAGTCGGTAAGGCTCCTCGAACGCACGGAAATCCTGCTCGGCCAGGGCCTCATCAATCCAGGCCTTGACGCCCGGCAGTTCGCGTACGCGCTGCACATAGTCTGCAATGGGCTTGGGCACCGGCAGGCCGTAGCTGTGCAGGCGCATGCAGACGGGCGCGTAGAAGGCGTCGGCGATGGTGAATGCGCCAAACAGCATCGGGCCGCCGTATTGCGCCAGCAGGCCGCTCCACATGTCGATCAGGCGCTGCACATCGGCCCGCACGGCGGGGCGATCGCGCCAGATCAGGGCGCCTTGTTGGGCCAGATCGGCCTCGATGTTCATCGGGCAGGCGCCGCGCAGGGCGGTAAAGCCGCTGTGCATTTCGGCCACAACGCAGCGGGCCTGGGCGCGGGCCGCCTTGTCCTGCGGCCAGAGCTGTTTGTCAGGATAGGTTTCTGCCAGGTATTCGGCAATGGCCAGGGTGTCCCACACCGTCAGGTCGCCATCGACCAGTACGGGTACCTTGCCGGTGGGCGATATACCGGCCAGCGTGGCCTTGAATTGCGAATCGGGGTCGAAGCTGTCGAAGCGCGCGAGCACTTCCTCGAAAGGGATGCCGGCCTGGCGCAGCAGCACCCAGGGGCGCATGGACCAGGAGGAGTAGTTCTTGTTGCCGATGTAGAGCTGGGGCATGGTTCACCTGCTGAAGAAAAATGAGCCGCGAAAGAGCGGCCCATTGTGCGGCAAGGTGGGCGGGGTGCGGCGCGCAGTGGACGGATGCCGCTGCCCCGGCCAGGGTTTTCAGTCCAGCCGTGGCGTGGCGCGTTCGATGATGGCGGTCGCATCTACGCCGCGCGGCAAAGCGCCGTAATTGAAGCTGCCTTGCGGCGCCAGGCGTGAGGCGCAGAACGCGTCGGCCACGAAGGCTGGCGCGCTGCGCACCAGCAGCGAGGCCTGCAGCGCCAGCGCCATGCGCTCGACCACATGGCGGGCGCGGTACTGCAGGTCGGCGGTGTCGGCAAACTCTTTGCCCAGGCTGCGCACATGCTGGTCGAGCAAGCTGTTCTGGCCTTGGGTGTGGCGCAGTTCGGCAAAGAAGGCCTCCACCACCTCGGGCGTTTTTCCCATGGCACGCAGCACGTCCAGGCACTGGATGTTGCCGCTGCCTTCCCAGATGGCGTTGACCGGGGCCTCACGGTACAGGCGCGGGAACATGCTGTCTTCCATCACGCCGCTGCCGCCGATGCATTCCATGGCCTCGTAAGCGTGGCCGGGCGTGCGCTTGCAGATCCAGTACTTGCCCACGGCGGTCACCAGGCGCACCAGCAGGTCTTCGTGGCGGTCCTCGCGGTGGTCCAGCGCGCGCGCCATGCGCATCGAGAGGGTCATGGCCGCCTCGCTCTCCAGAGCCAGATCGGCCAGCACGTTTTGCATCAGTGGCTGCTCGTTCAGCCGCGCACCAAAGGCGCTGCGGTGGGCGCAGTGGTGCAGCGCCTGCGACAGCGCCATGCGCATGCCGGCGCTCGACCCCACCATGCAGTCAAAGCGCGTCATGGCCACCATCTCGAGGATGTTGCGCACGCCGCGCCCTTCCTCGCCCACCATCCAGGCCAGCGCGCCGCGCAGTTCGGTCTCGCTCGACGCGTTGGAGGCGTTGCCCATCTTTTTCTTCAGGCGCAGCACTTGCATGGGGTTCTTCGTGCCGTCCGGGCGCCAGCGCGGCAGCAGGAAGCACGACAGGCCTTTGTCGGTGTGCGCCAGCACCAGGAAGGCGTCGCACATGGGGGCCGACACGAAATACTTGTGGCCCACCAGCTCATAGGCCTGGCCCGGGCCGCCCTGGCCCACGGGGTAGGCGCGCGTGCTGTTGGCCTGCACGTCCGAGCCGCCTTGCTTTTCGGTCATGGCCATGCCAATGGTCACGCCCTGTTTTTGCTCGACCGGCACATTGCGCGGGTCGTACACGCGGGAGGTGATCTTGGGTTCCCACAGCGCGGCCAGGTCGGGCTGCAGGCGCAGCGCGGGGATGGCGGCAAAAGTCATAGTGATGGGACAGCCGTGGCCCGCCTCTACCTGGGATTGCAGGTAATTGCCGGCGGCGCGCGCCACATGGGCACCGTCTTTGGGGTCGGTCCAGGGCGAGGAGTGCAGGCCGTGCTGAATGGCCGTGTCCATGAACTGGTGATAGGCCGGGTGAAACTTCACCAGATCGATGCGGTTGCCAAAGCGGTCGTGCGTGTCCAACTCGGGTTGGTGTTTGTTGGCCAGGTTGCCTTGCTCAAGGTAGTCGGCCGAGCCGGTGCGCTGGCCGAACTGGTGCAGCTCGGCGTCGGCCCAGGCTGCGCCCTCGCGCTGCACGGCCTCGCGCAGGGCATTGTCCTGCGCGTACATGTTGTAGTCCGCGAGTTCGCAGGACACGTTCTCGACCACATGGGTGTTGGCCAGATAGCGGGTGTTCAGGGTGGTGTCGTCAAGGGCGTTCATGGCGGTGTCTCCGGAGTGAAATCAGTTGGCCTGTTTGTTGCGCTGCGAGCGCCCCGCAGCCGCGCCTTGCGGGGCGCTGTGTCGGGGGTGGGCAGCGTGTCATAGAAGCGGTTCCAGATGGCGCGGCCTGCCGCGTCGAAGGCGTGCACGCTGTCGATGAAGGTCTGGCGCAGCGCACCGTCCACCATGGGCTCGGGCAGCAGCGGGTCGTAGACGAGCTGGCGGATCGCCGCACCGCCGAGAAAGAAGGATTCGCGTGCGGCCTGTGGCGTGGGCAGGTGCGCCGCACCGGCCAGCCAGGCCTCGAGCCGCTGTTGTGTGGCGCGGTAGGCGTGGTTGAGGGCGGCGCCGTCCCACAGCAAGTCCACGGCGGCTTCGGTCGCCGCGTCGAGCGAGGTGCAGCCGCAGACCACGGCCTGCGGTTCCAGCCCCAGCGCGTGCAGGCGCTTGCGGATGGCGGCGATGTCCGGCTCGATGTTGTCGGGGCGCACATAAAAGTCGCGCTGCAGCTCGGCAAAACCCAGCAGGTGCAGGGCGCGCTCGCGCTGTTGGGTGGCGTTGCGGTCGCTGCGCGCCAGTGCGCCGCAGTGCACGGCCACGTACTGGCCGTTCCAGGGGCGCAGGCGCTGCGCGGTGCTGCGCCAGTTCGCCACATCCTGCGCCAGGCTGCGCGCCGCCGGGCCCAGGCGGTAGGCGCCGCGCTCGGTGGTCAGCACCATGTCCTGCGCGGCCAGCCGCGCCAAGGTTACGCGTACATGGTTTTCGCTAAGACCGAACACCGCGCCTGCTGCCACGGCATGGCTGACGGGCAGCGCGTCGTCACCGCTGGCGAGCAGCAATTCCAGCAACAGGTGCTTGGGCTGGACTTTGGTCGGGGTGTTATGGGACATGGCGCTTGAATATTACACAAAATTTAAACAGTTTAAAATATGTGTAATGATTTGGTGCGGCGCTCGGTGATCCATGCTTCGATGCTATGCGGCGCCGTGGGTAGAGCACGGATGCGTCAACGATCCGCAGTAGAGCGGTCTGTCACGCTCCAAAATTCATGGTTTGAAGTGGGCTGACTGTGCCGCCTGCATTGATTTCGCGCAGATTGGTGTGAGGGGCATTGGGTCGTACCAATGGAGGTTTGCCCAATGCGTCCACGCCGGGAATAGAAAAACCGTTCTTGGTGAGATCGGTTTCTTTGGTGAAAATGGAAGTCAAGATTTCCCCTTTCCACGAATCGAGTGAGTTGATGAGAGATTGCACGTCCCATCGTGGCACCTTGATGTTGTCCCTCGCAACTGCGCGGATCACTCGGGTGGGTGAATCCTTTCTATTCGCTAAGAGGTCGCAAATATGAAGCGCCGAGGGGAGATGGAATCCTATAAACCGAACGCCGTTCCTCGTAGAGAACGGGTTGCCAACGCCTTTCTAGCAGTCGTGCTCTTGGCCTACGGTGTGGTAGGTCTGTTCACGGCGCATGTAGATCTTTCTGGTCGTCGAATCCGCATTGCGGTTTTTAAAGGTGGTCCTGCGTGGTTGATGGCTGCGGCGCTACTGGTGGGTGCTGCCGTGCTGCTTTCAGCAGTCGTTGATCACTATGACACTAGAAATAATGAGCTACGCTATAGAGCGTTCCGCCGGGGAGGAGCCGTGCTTGGCTGGTGGTTGGTGGCTTCTGCTCTTGTGTCCCACCTTGTGGTTGGTTTTGCAAGGTAACCTCCACCTAGCATTCTTTTGCAGACTGATCGTCTACGGCGCCCGCTGAAATTCGACGTTGGGCCGCACCAGCTCCTGCCTTCACCGGCTTGAACAACCCCACCGCGCAGAACCGACCAACTTGCCGCAGCAACCCAGCGGGCGCCCTACACAGGCCACACTACCCCGTTGTCGTTCAGGATGCCGTCCAGCGGCAGGTCGTGTGGTTCGGGCTCAAAATCGTCCAGATAGCCTTGGGTGTAGCCCAGCCCTACCGTAAACGGCTTGGGCTCCAATGTGGCCAGGGTGCGGTCATAGAAGCCACCACCGTAGCCCAGCCGGTAACCGCCCGGCCCGTAGCCCACGCAGGGTACGAAGAGCAGCGTGGGCACGATCAGCTCGGTGCCTTTGGGCTTGGGGATGCCGTAGGCGTCCTCTTCCATCTCGCAGCCGGGGTACCAGGCGTGGAAGGTCAGCGTCTTGTGCTGCTTGTTCACCACCGGCAGGCCAATGCGGCGCAGCTGCGATTCATCGAGCAGTTCCCCGTCTTCCTTCCAGCGGTGCAGCGCGGGCAGGGGGTCGAACTCGCCCTTGATGGGCCAGTAGGCGCCGATCACGGTATCGGGCCGACCGATCAGCCAGATGCGCATGGCCTGTTGTAACAAGTCGGCGCGCTGTAGGCGGTCGGGCATGTTCAGGCGTTGTTCTACCAGTGCGCGCCGCAAGGCTGTTTTGTCCATCACATAATCCCCCAATGTATTCACTGAAGATTTTGACACCGCTTCTGGCCTGTGCGTGGCTGGCACTGGGCACGCCCCTGGCGCAGGCGCAAAACCGTGCCGATGATGCCTTGCTGGAGATGCAAAAAGCCTTTCGCAAGGGCGACAGCAAGAAGCTCGAACAGCTTTTGCCCACCGTGCGCGGCCATGCGCTGGAGCCCTGGGCGGCCTATTGGACGCTCAAGGCCCAGTTGAACGAGGCCACCGGCGCAGAGGTGCAGACCTTTTTGCAGCGCTACCCCGGCACCTACCAGGAAGACCGCCTGCGCAACGACTGGCTGCTGCTGCTGGGCCAGCGCCGTGATTGGGCACAGTTTGCAGCCTACCACCCCCAGTACCGCATGCAGGACGACCGCGAGGTGCGCTGCTATGCCTTGCTGATCGACCAGATCAAAGGGACCGCCCCGGCCAACGCGGGTGGCGACGTGCAGCGGGCCTGGTTTGCCCTGCGTGATGCCGACGACGGTTGCACCCATGCGGCCAGCCAGTTTTATGCCGACGGCAAGCTCAGCAAGCTCGACGTGTGGCGCAAGGCCCGCCTGGCGGTCGAGGCCAACCGCCCGCGCGCTGCGCGCAACGCGG
>JAUYGP010000275.1 GCA_030690515.1 Giesbergeria sp. | reverse complement strand
TCACCCGCCACGCGGTTGGCCAGCACGCCCGCCCAGGGCAGGTCGGCCTGATAGTGCCGCAGGCCATGCGCCAGCGCGCCAAAGGTGCCGGCCATGGCCGAGGCATCAACGACGGCCAGCACCGGCACGCCAAAGTGCCGCGCCAGATCGGCCGCGCTGGGCTCGCCATCGAACAGGCCCATCACGCCTTCGATGAGGATCAGGTCGGCCTCCAGGGCGGCAGCGTGCAGGCGCGCAGCGCAGTCCTCGGCGCCATTGATCCACAAATCGAGCGAATGCACGGGCGCGCCACTGGCAAGCTGGTGCCAGTGCGGGTCAAGAAAATCAGGCCCGCACTTGAACACGCGCACACGCCTGCCCTGGCGCGCATGCAGGCGCGCCAGGGCAGCAACCACCGTGGTCTTGCCCTGGCCCGAGGCCGGGGCGGCAATCAAAAGTGCAGGACAGGAAGCCATCTCAATCGCCCAAGGCCCACGAAACCGACGCGCTCCCATGCCAGCGGACGCCGTGGAACTGGCTTTGCCAGGCCACTGGCGTCGTCCCCCTTGAGGGGGAAGGCGCGAAGCGCCTCAGGGGGTGCTTCACTTGGGTTCCCACTTCAGGCCGATGTAGAGCTGGCGGCCGCCAGTGGCGTAGGTGCGGGCCGTCTGGTAGTCCTTGTCGCCAGCGTTGTCGATGCGAGCGAGCAGGCGATAGTCCTGTGCCACGCGGGTGCTGGCATACAGGTTGACCAGCGTGTACCCGCCCAGCACATTGGTGTTGGCCGCATTGTCGAAACGCCGCCCCGAGGCCTGCAGCTCGGCGCCCAGCGTCCAGCCGGCGATCACGGTATCGGCACCCAGCGTGGCGTGGCGCTTGGCGCGGCGGGCGAGCTGCTTGCCGGTATCGAGGTCGCGCGGGTTCTGCAGATCGATCGAACCGTGCACCTGCACGCCCGCGAGGCGGTGCGACGCGGCCAGCGTCACGCCGGAGTATTCGGCGCGCGCGGTGTTGGCATAGCAGCCGAAGGTGGATGCGCAACTGCCGACCCCTGCGAACAGGATCAGGTTGCTGACGCGGTTGCGGTAAGCCACTGCCGAAAAGCTGCTGCGGCCCTGGGCATAGCGCACGCCGATCTCGGCGTTGCGGCTGCTCTCGGGGCGCAGCGTGGCGTCGCCGTATTCGCTGAAGCGCTGGTACAACGTGGGCGCACGGAAGGCCGTACCCACCGAGGCCGTGGCACGCCAGCCGGGGGCGAACCCATAGCCGTACGCCAGGCTGCCCGTGCCCTTGCCACCGAACTCGCTGTCGTCGTCGTGGCGCAGGTTGGCCTGCACGGTGTGCGCGCCTGCCGTGAAACCGTAGCCCAGGGCCAGTCCATTTTGTGCGCGGCTGCGCGCCAGGCTGGTACTCCAGGCATCGAGTGCGGGGTTGTCGATATGGTCTTCGCGGCGCTCGAGCGCCGCACTCAGGCGGTGCGCACCCAAGCGCCAGTCGTTCTGCCACAGGTAGCCGCGCAACTGCGTTTCGGTGCGGTAGGGCGACGGCATGGTCTCGTAGCGGCTGACCGCATCGCTGACCGACACCCGCGTGCTGTACACCTCTCTCCACTGCGCGGCCCAGTGCGCGCCCGCTGTGTGCAGGCGGTGCTTGTTGCGGTCGTCCTCGGGCGCTGCGGGCTTGTAGGTGAATCCGTCGTAGCCCGAATCGAGCCGGCTCACGAGCAGGTTGGCGCCAATGCGGTGCTGTGCATTGATGCGGTAGCCCAGCCGCGCGCTTCCACTAGCGCTGCGATAGCCATCGTCGTCGGGGTTGTGCGTGCCGCTGGCCTTGGCGTCAAAGCCGCTGCTACGCGCATGGGCCAAGCCCAGGGCATAGTCCAGCGCGCCCTCCGGGCCCGCCGTGCCGCTCACGCCCGCTTCGATCTTGCGCGTGCCCTGGCTACCCAGGCCCACGCCAACATAGGGCTGGGCCGGACCTTCGCCCTTGCGGGTGAAAAGCTGAATGACGCCCCCGATGGCGTCCGAGCCATAGACTGCGGCGGCGGGGCCACGCAGCACTTCGATGCGTTCGATCTGCGCAAGCGGAATCTGCTCCCACAGGGCACCGCCCGTGGATTGCGAGTCGATGCGCACGCCATCGATATAGACGGCCGTAAAGCGCTGCTCGGCACCGCGCACATACACGCTGCTGGCATTTCCCACACCGCCGTTGCGCGTGATCTCGACGCCTGGCAGGCGCGCCAGCAGGTCGCTGACGCCGGCGGCGCCGCTGGCTTCAATGGTCTCGCGGTCGACGATGGACACATCGGCCACCAGATCAGACAAGGGTTGCTCCGTGCGCGTGGCCGTGACCACCGTTTCGGAAAGTTGCGGGGCGCGCAGGTTCTGGGCCAGCAGGATGGGGGCCGCAGCGTCCTGGGCCAGGGCGGCAGGCACCGCGCCGCAGGACAGCACGGCAAGGACGACAGGGCGCAGCGACGCAGCGCAGCGCACGTGGGAGAAACGATTTTTCATGGAAAACACACACTCAGCAAACAACCCGGGCCGGCTTCCCCGCCAGCGTATGGGTGATACGGCCACGCGCGCCAAGGGCGCACGCAACCACCGTGTTGGCCGGTATCCGGGCTGGCGGCACGCCTTTCACGGCCTTCCCAGGCGCTTGTTCAAGGCGCCCAGTGGCACTGGGTGTGAAAGGTGAATCGAACGATTCGGCCGCTGACCGTTGCGGGGGCAGCGCAGGCTCGGCGAGGGCCGCGAACGGCACCCTCCTCCCTGCTTCCCGTTGAACTGCGGCATGTGAACCACACCGCGAGCACCAACACCGCGGATTTTACGGCGCTTTGCGATGCAACTGCCTACAATCCCAGGCTGTATGGCCTCTTTGTCCCCTCTCGACCAGATCGCCGAGCGCGTAGAGCGCCTGTTGGTTCGCCACGAACAGCTGCAGCGCACCAACGAACTCATGGCTGAACAGGTGGCCGCACTCACGCAGGAGCGCGACTCGTTGCGTTCACGCCTGCAAGCGGCCCGCGCCCGGGTGGACTCCCTGATCGAGCGCCTACCCCCGTCCTCCGAACCCAAGGATCCAGAATGAAACAACTGGAGGTGCAGATCATGCAGCAGAGCTATCTGCTTGGCTGCCCCGAAGGCCGTGAGGCGCGTCTGCTCGAAGCGGTGGAGCGGGTGGACACCGCCATGCTGCGCATCCGCGATGCGGGCAAGGTGCGCGCACGCGAGCGCATCGCCGTCCTGGCCGCGCTGAACATGGCGTTCGAGCTGGCCGACCGCGAGTCTGCCGACCTGGCCGCCGCCAGGGCCCTCCCACCAACAGAACCCATCCCATCATCACTCTCGGCCAATGCCCAGGACGGCGACGATCGCCTGCGCGCCCTGGTGCAGCGCCTGGACGAAGCCCTGGGCAATGACGGCCGCCTGATCTGAGCGCGCAGCCCGCACAGCGCCTACAATGCCAGTGTCTGCGGTGCTGCCGGGCTTAATACTTCCTTGAACCAATGCTCATTGAGCACGGGCTTGGTATATCGCCCGGTGAGCGTGATCATCTCGCGTCAGATGAACCCAACGCCTGGCTGCCCTCGCCCACCTGAACCCCCGGTTCAGGATGAGGGTCCGGTGGCATTCGCAGACACCTCTTCTGCTTAGCTCCGGCGCACCCCGCCTTTTCTCCGCCGCGCCGCATGCTGCTCGACCCCCTATTGATCGCCGAACTGGCTCTGCTGGGCCTGGGTACGGGTTTTCTCGCTGGGTTGCTGGGTATTGGTGGCGGCATGGTGCTGGTGCCTTTCCTGACCTATTTCCTCGGTCAGCAGCAGGTGGCCCCGGGGCTGGCCGTGAAAATGGCCATTGCCACGTCCATGGCCACCATCGTGTTTACCTCCATCTCCAGCGTGCGCGCCCACCACCAACGCGGCGCCGTGCGCTGGGACATTGCCCGGCGGCTGGCCCCTGGCATTGTGCTGGGCAGCATGGTCGCCAGCCTGGGCGTGTTTGCACTGCTCAAGGGTTCGGTGCTGGCCATCGTCTTCGCCTGCTTTGTCAGCTTTTCGGCCTACCAGATGTTGCGCAACAAGAAACCCGCTCCTTCGCGCCAAATGCCCGGCACGGCAGGGCAACTGGCGGCCGGCGGCAGCATCGGTTTTTTGTCGGGCATGGTGGGCGCCGGCGGGGGATTCGTCAGCGTGCCTTTCATGGTGTGGTGCAACATCCCCATCCACAATGCTGTGGCTACCAGTGCGGCACTGGGTTTCCCGATTGCCCTGGCCAATGCCGTCGGTTATGTGGTCAGCGGCCAGTCCGTCACCGGATTGCCACCGGCATCGCTAGGCTATGTGTGGCTACCGGCCCTGGTCACCATTGCGATGTTCAGCGTCTTCACTGCGCCGCTGGGCGCCCGTGCAGCGCACCAGTTGCCCGTGGCGCAGCTCAAGCGGGTGTTTGCCACCCTGCTGCTGGGGCTGGCTGTTTACATGCTCTGGAAGGGCCTTACGGCGGCGTGACATCGGCGCCTGCACCAGCGGCCTGCACAGCGAGCAAACGCGCAAACCGCTGCGCGGGCAGCGCGGGCGAGCATAAATAGCCTTGGTACTGATCGCACTGCATCTGCTGCAGTGCCGAACGCTGTTCCGGTGTTTCCACCCCTTCGGCCACCACGCACAGGCGCAGGGATCGGCCCAGGTACACGATGGCGCTGACAATGGCGTGGTCGCCTTCGTCGTCGGGCAGGCCGCGCACAAAAGACTGGTCCACCTTGAGTTTGTGGATGGGCAGGTTTTTGAGATAGGCCAGACTCGAATAACCGGTTCCAAAGTCGTCAATGGCCAGCGCAACACCCAGGGAGGCCACCACCTCCAGCCGCTGGGCGGCCTCCTGTGCGTCCTGCAACAGGATGGATTCCGTCAGCTCCAGCTCCAGCAGTTCAGCCGGGAGATCGTTCTCCCGCAGGACCCGGGTCAGGCGCTCAATGAAATCGGGCTGCCGCATTTCCAGGGCCGAGACATTCACCGACACCACGATGGGCGTACCGGCTTGTTTCCAGCGCACGGCCTCCTGCACAGCCTGTTCCAGTACCCACGCTCCCAGGGTGACGATGTAGCCTGTTTCCTCGGCCAGCGGAATGAAAACGCCCGGCCCAATCGTGCCCAGCTCGGGATCCGTCCAGCGCAGCAGTGCTTCCGCGCCAATGATGCGGCCCGACGCCATGTCCACCTGGGGCTGGTAATGCACACTCATGCGCTGGTTCTCCAGAGCCTGGCGCATGGCGTGCTCCATCTGCATGCGCTCAAGCAGGTGGGCGTTCATTTGGGGTTGATAGAACCCAAAGCTACCACGCCCGCGCTCCTTGACCCGGTGCATGGCGGTGTCCGCCTGCTTGATCAGATCGTCCAGCGACCGGCCATCCTGGGGATACAGAGCCACCCCAATGCTGCACTGGATGGAAAAACCCATGCCATCGAGCGTGAAGGGACGGCGCATCACATCAAGCATGCGACGCGCGACCTGCTCGGCGCCCGAGGCGTCGCCCGCATGCAGGTACATGGCAAATTCATCCCCGCCTACGCGGCACAGCATATCGGTCTGGCGCAGGCAGGTCTGCAGGCGCTCCGTGACCAACAACAGCACCTTGTCACCAAAAAGGTGGCCCATCGAATCGTTGATGACTTTGAAACGGTCGAGATCCAGGAACAGGATGGCAAAACCCGCACCGCCCGGCTGCGCTGCGCGGATGGCTGAATCCACCTTCTGCGACAGTAGAAGTCGGTTGGGTAGCCCGGTGAGGGCATCGCTGTAGGCCAGTTCGTCGATACGTTTCTGCGCAGCATGTTGCTGGGTCAGGTCACGTACGAAGCCAATGCTTTGCTCGATGCCGCCCGCCTTGTCGCGCAGCACCACCCAGGAGAGATGGATCGCACAACCGCTTTCGTCTTCGCGGGGCAGCCATAACTCACCTTTCCATAGCCCCCCATGCTGCCACTCGGTCTGCACACCCTCCATGAACTGACGGGCCGCGCCCACACCCAGAAAATTGACCACATCGCACCGCTGCAAGCTTTGGTTGGTACGTCCAAAAAGCTGTTCGCAGGCCGGGTTTAGTCGTGCCAGGCGGTGCTGGTCGTCGGCAATGAAAATCGGGTAAGGGCTGGAATCAAAAACCCTGGCCGCTAAGCGCAAGGCGGTTTGCGCCTGCACCTCCAGCGAAATGTCGCGAAACGAATAAACCCGCCCTGTCACCCCGCCATGGATCCACTGGGGCACGCTGCGCCGCTCGATGAGCTGACCGCCCTGCAGTTCGATCACATCCTGGCTCTGCCCCTGTTCATCGGCAGCAATCGCTTCGAGGCGGGCCCGGTACGCACCGGGGTGGCACACGCGCGATGCCAGAAAAGCATGCACCTGGTCGTCGTTTCGTTGCAGCAGCAGGTCCTGGGGCATGCCCCATATCTGCACCAGACGCTGGTTGAATGCCCGCACTTCGCCATGCAACCCGCAGACCAGCATGCCA
>JAUYGP010000271.1 GCA_030690515.1 Giesbergeria sp. | reverse complement strand
TGAGCACAACAGAACTTAATGCATTGCACACCATATTGGGTCAGCTTGACCCCGATGGGTGCGTTTACCTCTACGGCTCGCGTGCCATTGACACCCGCCGTGGTGGGATAAAGGGTAGCGTCCCCTTTTTCTTTAAAAATAGTGAGTCTTTATGAACACGGTAAAAAAAATAGTTGATGAAATACGCTTTCTGCCAGAAATGCAGGCACGTGAAGTGCTTGATTTTGTTGGTTATTTAAGAAACAAACTCAAACACACTGATAACACCCGTCAAAGCGTTGATGAATTTGACCAATTTGGTGCTGTGTTTGACGGCAAATTTAATCGCGACGAATGTTATGACCGCCAAAACATTTCTTGATACAAACATTGTTCTCTACGCCATTGGACAAGCAGCATGGACAGATTTTTGAAAAAAGCCTACGAGTGATTAACCCCTTCTTACAATAAATTAGCCCCTGGCGCGAAGCCATTCGCAGCGAGAAATAAAGGTTAGCGTCCCCTTTTCCCTCAGCACTCAGCACTCGTCCCTCAGCACTCGTCCCTCAGCACTAGCATTTATCGAGAACAAACTCACCATGCAACTCCTTGTTGAAGTGCCAAACCATCTGCCTGATGCCGCGCAATGCACCCCACAGCAGTTTATGCAAGATGCCAAGTTGGCGATGGCCATCAAGCTTTTTGAAATGAAACGCCTATCGTCAGGCATGGCGGCTTTGCTTATCGGCATGCCCCGTGTACAGTTTTTGGGTGAGCTTCACCGGTTTGGAGTGCCCATGATTGACTTGGACGAGAACGAACTTGCGCAGGATATCTTGAATGCTTGATCAAGCCCGGGTCGTTGTTACCAACACCACTTTAGCTGGCTACCCGGTAGTAATGAGTGATGCACTTGACAGAATGCGTGAACGTGGCATCTGGCTTAGCAAAGATGTAATTTGCTTTGCGCTAGCGCACTGATTATTGCCTCTAGCCCCCGTCAATAAAGCGCAAACAGCTATCAAATAAACATCCCCCCATGACCACACTCAGCACTCAGCACTCGTTCCTCAGTACTAACAAAGTGGGGATAAAGGGTAGCGTCCCCTTTTCTGTGCTTTTGGTCCCGGGTGAGGCCATTGCTTTTTTGGAGAACTGGTATGAGAACTGAATCCGAAATTCGCATGCAAGGCATGCAAGCCCTTATAGGCTCCCTGGGTCTGATTGAGGCGGAACGGTTTTTGATAGCCGTTAACCAAGACAAATTCAACTACACAGAATGGCGACGAACCGGCCTGCCAGACATGAGTATTGAACAAATTTCTGCCGCTGCCAACCAGTTCTCAAGCCAGTTAAACCGATCCTGATATGACCCCCATGACACCCCAAAAAACCGCCCTAATCACCGGCATCACCGGCCAAGACGGCAGCTACCTGGCTGAATTTTTGCTGGAAAAAGGCTACAAGGTGCACGGCATCAAGCGTCGGGCCAGCAGCTTTAACACCCAGCGGGTAGACCACATCTACCAAGACCCGCACATCAACAACGCCAACTTTACCCTGCACTACGGCGACCTATCAGACACCAGCAACCTTACCCGCATCATCCAGCTCACCCAGCCTGATGAAATTTACAACCTGGGCGCGCAAAGCCATGTGGCGGTGTCGTTTGAGAGCCCCGAATACACCGCCGACGTAGACGGCATGGGCACCCTGCGTATTTTGGAGGCCATTCGCATCTTGGGGCTGGCCCAAAAAACCCGGTTTTACCAAGCCTCTACCTCCGAGCTGTATGGCCAGGTGCAAGAAATACCCCAAAGAGAAACCACACCCTTTTACCCGCGCAGCCCCTACGCCGTGGCCAAACTCTATGCGTATTGGATTACGGTGAACTACCGCGAAGCCTATGGCATGTATGCCTGTAACGGCATCTTGTTTAACCACGAAAGCCCGCGCCGTGGCGAAACCTTTGTCACCCGCAAAATCACCCGCGGCTTGGCCAACATCAGCCAGGGCCTGGAAAGCTGCCTGTACATGGGCAACATAGACGCCCTGCGCGATTGGGGCCACGCCAAAGACTACGTGCGCATGCAATGGATGATGCTGCAACAAGACCACCCAGAAGACTTTGTCATAGCCACCGGCGTCCAATACACCGTACGCCAATTCATAGAATGGACCGCCAAAGCCCTAGGCATGCAAATGCGCTGGGAGGGAACAGGTGTGAATGAAGTCGGCTACTGGACCCCCTCAGCACTCAGCACTCGCCCCTCAGCACTGTCATCCGAACCTGTGGTTCGGATAGACCCCCGCTACTTTCGCCCCACAGAAGTAGAAACCCTGCTGGGCGACCCCAGCAAGGCCAAGCAAAAGCTCGGCTGGGTGCCAGAGATCACCGCGCAGGAAATGTGCCAAGAGATGGTCGCCCACGACCTGGCTGAAGCCAAAAAACATGCACTGCTCAAGCACCACGGCTACAACGTCAACGTCAGTACTGAATGAAATAAGCCTATAGCCTCCGTCCAATAAGCGTAGTAAGCTATTAAATTAATAGTCATTAACCCATGACAAATAACAAAATCCTGATGGTGCAAAGCGTACCCGTCACCGTCCTCCACCAGTCAGATGCAGATTTCATCTCGCTAACCGATATGGTGCGCCAAAGCGAAAATGGCTCGGCTGTTATAGACAACTGGCTGCGCAACAAAAACACGTTGGAGTTTTTGTCGGTCTGGGAAGAAATCTACAACCCGGCTTTTAATTCCCTCGAATTCGAGGAAATTAAAAAAGATGCGGGCTTCAACCGCTTCACCATGTCGGTTAAGCAGTGGCTCACACGCACCCATGCCACCGGCCTAATAGCCAAAGCAGGCCGCTACGGTGGCACCTACGCCCACAAAGACATCGCTTTTGAGTTTGCCAGCTGGATCAGCCCCAAGTTCAAGCTCTACCTCATCAAAGAATTCCAACGCCTCAAAGATGAAGAAATAGAAGCCAAGTCGCTTGAATGGAACCTGACCCGGTCACTGAGTAAAATCAACTATCGCATCCATACCGATGCCATCGCTGAAAACATCATTCCTCAAGCCGTTACAAAAGTGCAAGCAGGGTTGATTTACGCCTCTGAGGCCGATGTCTTGAACATCGCACTATTTGGCATGACCGCCAAACAATGGTGCGACCAAAACCACACCAAGCAAGGTAACATGCGCGACCATGCCAGTGTGGAACAGCTCATCATCCTCTCCAACATGGAAAGCATCAATGCCGAGCTGATTCGCCAAAGCATTTCCCAAAGCGAACGCCTGCTAGCCTTGAATAACACTGCCATTCACCAAATGCGCTCACTGCTGGGCAACGCAGCAGTTTTGAAAATCAAATGATTTCCACCATGGCACCCCCTAAAACCGCCCTAATCACCGGCATCACCGGCCAAGACGGCAGCTACCTGGCTGAATTTTTATTAGAAAAAGGCTACAAGGTGCACGGCATCAAGCGCCGCGCCAGCTCATTTAACACCCAGCGGATAGATCACATCTACCAAGACCCGCACATCAACAACGCCAACTTTAGCCTGCACTACGGCGACCTGTCAGACACCAGCAACCTCACCCGCATCATCCAGCTCACCCAGCCTGATGAAATTTACAACCTGGGCGCCCAAAGCCATGTGGCGGTGTCATTTGAGAGCCCCGAATACACCGCCGACGTAGACGGCATGGGCACGCTGCGCATTTTGGAAGCCATTCGCATCCTGGGCCTGGAGAAGAAAACCCGCTTTTACCAAGCCAGCACCAGCGAGCTGTATGGCCAGGTGCAAGAGATACCCCAAAAAGAAACCACCCCCTTCTACCCGCGCAGCCCCTACGCCGTGGCCAAGCTCTATGCGTATTGGATTACGGTGAACTACCGCGAAGCCTATGGCATGTATGCCTGTAACGGCATCTTGTTCAACCACGAAAGCCCGCGCCGTGGCGAAACCTTTGTCACCCGCAAAATTACCCGCGGCCTGGCCAACATCAGCCAGGGCCTGGAAAGCTGCCTGTACATGGGCAACATAGACGCCCTGCGAGACTGGGGCCACGCCAAAGACTACGTGCGCATGCAGTGGATGATGCTGCAGCAAGACCAGCCAGAAGACTTTGTCATTGCCACCGGCGTGCAATACAGCGTGCGCCAATTCATCAACTGGACCGCCGAAGCCCTGGGTATACAACTGCGCTGGGAAGGTACTGGTGTGGATGAAGTCGGCTACTGGAATGACCAAGCCGTCATCAAAATCGACCCCCGCTACTTCCGCCCCACAGAAGTAGAAACCCTCTTGGGCGACCCCACCAAGGCCAAACAAAAACTAGGCTGGGTACCGGAAATCACCGCACAAGCAATGTGCCAAGAGATGGTTGCCCACGACCTGACCCAAGCCAAACAGCACGCCCTGCTCAAAGCCAACGGCTACAACGTCAACGTGAGCGTTGAATAAATGAAAATCGCCATCGCCGGCACCGGCTACGTAGGCCTAAGCAACGCCATGCTGTTAGCCCAGCACAACGAAGTGGTCGCCATTGACATCGTCCCAGAAAAAGTGGCCATGCTTAACGCCAAGCAAAGCCCCATAGAAGACGCAGACATAGAACACTTTTTGCAGCACAAGCCAATTAACTTCAAAGCCACGCTCAACAAACAAGAAGCCTACCTGGGTGCCGACTATGTGGTTATAGCCACCCCCACAGACTACGACCCCCAAACCAACTACTTCAACACCAAGTCAATTGAATCCGTAGTTGCCGACGTGCTAGCCATCAACCCAGCCGCCGTCATGGTCATCAAAAGCACCGTCCCCGTAGGCTACACCGCCAAGCTGCTAGCAACCCTTCGCTTTGATGCCGCCGCTCCAACAAACATCCCTGTTGGAGCGGCGCCCCCGCCGCGAATGACTTCGTCCCCCCAAATCATCTTTAGCCCCGAATTCCTAAGAGAAGGCCGCGCCCTCCACGACAACCTCCACCCCAGCAGAATCGTCATAGGCGCCCAAACCAAAGCAGCCAAAACCTTCGCCGCCCTCCTCCAGCAAGGCGCCATCAAACAAAACATAGACGTCCTGTTTACCCACAGCACAGAAGCCGAAGCCATCAAGCTCTTTGCCAACACCTACTTGGCCATGCGCGTGGCCTTTTTCAACGAGCTAGACACCTACGCCGCCACCCACGGCCTAGACACCAAACAAATCATCCAAGGCGTGTGCCTGGACCCGCGCATAGGCAGCCACTACAACAACCCCAGTTTTGGTTACGGCGGCTACTGCTTGCCTAAAGACACAAAACAACTGCTGGCCAACTACAGCGACGTGCCACAAAACATCATGCAAGCCATTGTGGACAGCAACACCACCCGCAAAGACTTCATCGCGACTGACATCCTGAAAAAGCTAGACGCCCTGCGTGCCGAACCCTCAGCACTCAGCACTCGCCCCTCAGCACTGCCCGTAGTAGGAATCCACCGCCTGGTCATGAAAGCCGGCTCCGACAACTTTCGCGCCAGCA
>JAUYGP010000256.1 GCA_030690515.1 Giesbergeria sp. | reverse complement strand
GCGCTCATGCGCTGCACGTCGCCGGGCGGAATGCCCTTGACGTTGCCCATGCTGTCCTTGTGGGCCAGGGAACCCGACAGCACATAGCTGATGATCTCCATATCGCGGTGGCCGTGCGTGCCAAAGCCAGCGCCCGGGGCGATACGATCCTCATTGATGACGCGCAGGTTGCCAAACCCGATGTGCTGGGGATCGTGGTAACCGGCAAACGAGAAGCTATGGTACGACTGGAGCCAACCATGGTCGGCATAGCCCCGGTCTTGTGATTTGCGGATGGTCATCATGGCGCGGTTCCTTTTTGGGTGGCGTGATCGAACCTCCACTGTAGGAGCGACAACCACCCCTGCGGACCTGCTGGATTGATGGAACAATTCAAATCATTTGAACCCTATGCGCTCCACCCACGACGTTCTAACGCCAGAGAACCTGTCCATGCTGCAGGTGATTGCCGAGGCTGGCAGCTTTGCCGCGGCTGCACGGCAGTTGGGACTGGTTCCCAGCGCCCTGACCTACCGTGTGCGACAGATCGAAGACGCCCTGGATGTACTGCTTTTCGATCGCAGCGCACGGCAGGCGCACCCCACCGAAGCGGGCGCCGAACTGCTGCGCGAAGGCGAACGTTTGCTGCGCGACGTCGAAGCCGTAGCCCAGCGTGTGCGGCGCGTCGCCACGGGGTGGGAGCCGCAGTTGACGGTTTCGGTCGATGGTGTGATGTCGCCCCACACCCTACTGGAGTTGGTGGACGCCTTCTATGCCCAGTCGCCCCCCACACGCCTCAAGCTGCGCGAAGGCATCATGACGGGCACGCTGGAGGCACTGACCTCGGGCCGCGCAGACTTGGCCATTGGCGTCTCGGTGGGCGGCAGCAACGTGGCGGGCCTGCAGCAGGCGCCGCTGGGTGACCTGTTGTTTGTTTACGTGGTGGCACCGCACCACCCGCTGGCCAACGCCCCCGAACCCATTAGCGACGCCACCTTGCGCGAGCATCGCGCCGTAGCGGTGGCCGATTCGGCGCAGCGCGGCGGCATGACCATGGGCCTGCTCGGCGGGCAGGACGTGCTGACCGTGGACAGCATGCAGGCCAAGATACAGGTGCAACTGCGCGGACTGGGGGGCGGCTTTCTGCCCGAACCCATGGTGCGGCCCTATGTTGAAGCGGGTCGGCTGGTGGTGCGCAAGGTCGCACGACCCGAACGCAGCGTGCGCATGCACTATGCCTGGGGCGGCCCGGGCTGCGCTGTGCCCGGCCGGGCGCTGCAGTGGTGGCTAAACCAGTTGCAAAGCCCTGCGACACAGCGTGCGCTGCTGGAAAACCACCACCATTTTTGATGCGCAAGCCCGCGCCAGGCGTGTAGAGTGGGTGCGT
>JAUYGP010000254.1 GCA_030690515.1 Giesbergeria sp. | reverse complement strand
GTAGGCCTCGAAATTGCGCTCGAACACCTTGGCGTTGTCCCAGGGCAGCAGGATTTGCGGCGTGCCGGCTGCCAGGATTACGGGGCGGTGCAATGAGGGATTCAGGGCCTTGAAATCTTCCTCGCGCACCCCTGCCAGGTGAGCCGCCAGGGCCACGTCAATATCGTGGCTGATGTCCACGGTCTGGAAGTAGGGGTGGTTCTCGATCAGTGGCAATTCGGTGCCATAGGCGTCGGGACGGGCCACGATGTTTTTCACCGCCTGCAGCTTGGGGACATACATGCGTGTCTCGCCCGGCAGGGTCAGATCGGTATAGCTGGTGCCCAGTCCCGCCTTTTGGTTGCGGGCGATGGCGCGGCCTACGCTGCCTTCCCCCCAGTTGTAGGCCGCCAGAGCCAGGTGCCAATCACCAAACATGCCGTAAAGCTTTTGCAGATAGTCCAGTGCCGCGCGTGTCGAGGCGAGTACGTCGCGCCGGTCATCGCGGAAAGCGTTCTGCTTGAGATCGAAATAATTGCCCGTGGCGGGCATGAACTGCCACATGCCCGCAGCCTTGGCCGTGGAAACCGCCTGCGGGTTGAAAGCGCTTTCAATATAGGGCAGCAGCGCCAGCTCGGTCGGCATGCCCCTGCGTTCCAGTTCTTCGACGATATGGAACAGGTACTTGCGTGAACGCTCGGTCATGCGCTGCATGTATTCGGGGCGGGTGGCATACCACTGCTCACGGTCTTGCACCAGCTCATGCTGCAGGTTGGGCATGGCAAAACCGCGGCGAATGCGGTCCCACAGGTCCGACGGCGTGAACAGCGGCATCACCTGCTGGCCCGTGGCCTGTGCCGAGGCAATCGGCCGCAGTGGGCCCGAAGGGATGATGGGGGTGGGGGGCGCGGCCTGGGCCTCAGTCGGGATCGCGGGCGTTTTGCTGCTGGTGTTCTCGGTGCCCACGGGGGTGGCGCAGCCGGTCAGCCAGAGCAGGCCTGACAGGCAGGCAATGTGCAGAAACTTCATCGGAATTCGTTTTTCCATGCACGCAGGGCCGCTAGTACAGCGACGGCATCCTGCGTGGGGGTGGATGGGTCAAAGCCTGCTGCAGCCGTAGCCACTGCAGGCGTGCGGGTGCGCAGGAAGGGGTTGATCTCGCGCTCTGTGGCGATGCGTGAGGGCAGTGTAGGCCGGCCCTGTGCACGCAGCGCCTCGCAGCGGCTGCTGTAGTGGAGCAGGTCTGCGTTGCCGGGTTCCACGGTGCGGGCAAATTTAAGGTTCGAAAGTGTGTACTCATGGGCGCAGCACACCTGCGTGTCGCCCGGCAAGGCGGCCAGTGCGTCGAGCGAGGCGAGCATTTGCGCTGGGCTGCCTTCAAACAAACGACCGCAGCCGCCGGAAAACAGGGTGTCGCCACAGAACAATAGGGGCGCGCCATTCCCCTGTGGGCAGTAGTACGCAATGTGCCCGGCGGTGTGGCCTGGCACATCGATCACGTCAAAGCCCAGGCCCAGCACGTCCACCCGGTCGCCCTGCGCCAACGGCGTGAAGGGGGCCGGAATGCGCTCGCGTGCAGGGCCATAAACCGCGGCTCCCGTGGCTTCGCGCAGCGCCTGCACGCCGCCCACATGGTCGGCATGGTGGTGCGTGACTAGAATGGCCTGCAACTGCAGCCCTCGCTCTTGGAGGGCCTGCAGGACAGGTTCTGACTGGCCGGGATCGACCACCATCGCATGGTGCTCGTCGTGCAGCAGCCACAGGTAGTTGTCGGAGAAGGCGGGCAATGCAAGCAGTTTCATGAGCGATCAAATTATAGGTTTGCACCATTGGTTCGATTCACCGGCCGGACGCTACGTGCTGGGCTGGGAGCAGGCGCGCTTTGACGAGGCCGTGGCCGACGTCTTTGGATACCACAGTCTGCAACTCGGAATGCCCCTGCTCGATGGCCTGCGCGCCAACCGCATGCCGCACCGCTGGCTGGCACTGGACGAGGCCCCTGCTCCGGGTGCGGGCCCGATTCCCGACCTGCTCAGCCATGCTGTGGCACTGCCTTTTCCAGACAACAGCCTCGATCTGGTGTTGCTGCCCCATGCGCTGGAATTGAGCCACGACCCGCACACTGCCCTGCGCGAGGTGGCACGTGTGCTGGTGCCTGAGGGGCGCGTGGTCATCACGGGCATCAACCCGGCCAGCCTGTGGGGGCTGCGCCAGCGCCGCATTCGCCTGTATCGCCGTTTGAGCGGGGGGCGCGGTCGTTCGTTTTTGCCCGATGTGAACGAATTCATTGGCTATTGGCGCTTGCGCGATTGGCTGCGCCTGCTCAACTTCGAAGTGGATGACGCCCAGTTTGGTTGCTACCGCCCGGCGGTGCGCACCGAACAGTGGCTGGAAAAATTTTCATGGATGGACCCGGTGGGCGACCGCTGCTGGCCCATACTGGGCGCCGCCTATTTTGTGGTGGGCATCAAGCGGGTGCATGGCGTGCGTCTGCTCGAACCCGCCTGGCGCACCAGCCCGCAGCGCGCCACGGCCACCATGCCGATTGCACGGCGCACCGAGAAAAAACATTGACCGACAGGAACATTGAGTGAACCAGGTACAGATCTATACCGACGGAGCCTGCAAGGGCAACCCCGGCCCGGGCGGCTGGGGCGTGTTGATGCGCTCGGGCCCGACCGAGAAAGAGCTTTTTGGTGGCGAGTTGGGCACCACCAACAACCGCATGGAATTGCTGGCGGTGATCGAGGCCCTCACGGCGCTCAAACGCCCCTGCGCCGTCACCCTGTTTCTTGACAGCGAATACGTGCGCAAGGGCATCACTGAATGGATCCACGGCTGGAAGGCCCGGGGCTGGCGCACCGCTGCCAAGCAGCCCGTCAAAAACGTGGAGCTGTGGCAGCGCCTGGATGCGCTGGTGGCGCAGGGCGGCCACCAGATTGACTGGCGCTGGGTCAAGGGCCATTCAGGCGATCCGGGCAACGAGCGCGCCGATGCGCTGGCCAACCTGGGCGTAGACCAGGCGCTGGGCCGCCGTTGAAGCACCCCGTTGTTGTAAAGCCCCGGTAAAGACCGCCGCCTACCCTGGTGGGTATGGGCGGCCCGGGCTACGCCCGGGGGTGCGCGCTGCTACATTGCTCCATGGTGTAACCCGGTACGTCTCCACATGGCTTTCAAAGCACGCTATTTTTTCATCGCAGCCATCGGATTGGCCGTGGCTGGCACTGCCGCATGGCGCCTGCAAAGGGGTGCCCTCTCCACTGCGCCGGGGGGCGTGCAGACGCAGGGTGCCAGCAAGCCTGGGCCTGGCAAGGAAGGGGCGCAGAAACCCGTCAGCGTAGAGGTAGCGCGGGTGCGCACCATGGCCTTGCACGACGAGGCGCAGGCGGTGGGTAGCCTGCGTTCGCGCCGCAGCGTGGTGCTGCGGCCTGAGGTGAGCGGGCGCATCACCCAACTCCAGTTCAGCGACGGTGCCCGGGTGCGCAAGGGCCAGTTGCTGGTGCAGTTCGATGACCAGTTGCCCCGCGCCCAGGTGCAGCAGGCACGGGCCGAGCTGTCGATTGCGCAGGCCAACCACCAGCGCAACAAGGAACTGGTGGCGCAGGGCTTTGTCAGCCAGCGCTCGCTCGACGAAAGCGCCGCCAATCTGCAGGTGGCACAGGCCAAGCTGGCCCTGGCCGAAGCTACGGCAGCGCGCCTGCGCATCGTGGCGCCGTTTGACGGCATTGCCGGGATTCGCAATGTGAGTGTGGGCGACTACCTCAAAGACGGTTCCGACATCGTGAACATCGAGGACATCGACAGCGTGTTCGTCGATTTCCGGCTCCCCGAGCGCTACCAAGGCCAGGTGCGTGTGGGCCAGGTTGCGCAGGTTACGCTGGATGCCTTACCGGGCAAAAGCTATAGCGCCGAGGTGCGCGCGATGGATCCGCAGATCGACGCCAATGGCCGTTCGGTGATGGTGCGCGCCAGCATTGCCAACTCCCACCTGCAGTTGCGCCCCGGCATGTTCGCGCGCGTCATGCTGCGTCTGGGCGAGCGCCCCGATGCGCTGGTGGTCCCCGAAGAAGCCATCGTGCCCCAGGGCGAGAGTCCCTATGTCTATACCCTGCAGCCCGGCAAGGACGGTGGCACGACAGTGGTGCAGCGTGTTGCCGTGCGGCTGGGCGCCCGCCATGACGGCATGGTGGAGGTGCGCGAAGGGCTGAATCCCGGCGACACGGTGGTGACGGCCGGGCAGCAGCGGGTGCAGCGCGATGGCATGGCCGTGCGTGTGGTCGATCTGCCGCAAGCGCCCGCCGAGGGCGCCTCCCAGGCCCGCTGACCCGCTTCCCGCAACACCATGCAACTTGCTGAAATTTCCATCCGCCGCCCAGTGCTGGCCACCGTGCTGTCGCTGCTGGTGCTCTTGATTGGCGCGGTGAGCTTTACCCGCCTGTCGGTGCGCGAATATCCCAAGATTGACGAACCCGTGGTGACTGTCAGCGTGAGCTACGCCGGTGCATCCGCCGAGGTGATGGAGTCACAGGTCACCAAGCCGCTGGAGGACTCCATTGCCGGCATCGATGCGGTAGATGTCATCACCTCCATCAGCCGCGCTGAGCGCAGCCAGATTTCGGTGCGGTTCCGCCTTGAAAAAGACGCCGACAACGCCGCCGCCGAGGTGCGCGACCGCACCGCCCGTGTGCGCAACCGCCTGCCCGACGCGGTGGACGAACCTGTCATTGCCAAGGTCGAGGCCGATGCCTTCCCTGTGATGTGGCTGGCCTTCAGCAGCGACACCCTCTCGCCCCTGCAGATCAACGACCTGCTCA
>JAUYGP010000538.1 GCA_030690515.1 Giesbergeria sp. | reverse complement strand
CCCTTTGCCGAATTCACTGCCCTGCTGGTGCTGGCCACCGCCATGAGCTTCTCGCCCGGCCCCAACACCACGCTCTCCACCGCGCTGGCCGCCAACCGCGGGCTGCCCCACGCCATGCGCTTTGTCTGCGCGGTGCCCGTGGGCTGGTCGGCGCTGCTGCTGCTGTGTGCGGGCGGGCTAGGCGCCATGGTGGTGGCGGCGCCTGCGCTGCGCCTGGCCATCAAGGGCCTGGGCATTGGCTACCTGCTGTGGCTGGCCTGGAAACTGGCACACAGCGCCCGCCTGACCGAAGCCAACACGGCGCAGCTGACCGTGGGGTTCTGGCAGGGCACGGCACTGCAGTTCGTCAACATCAAGGCTTGGCTGCTGGCGTTGACCATCGTGGCTGGATGGGTCGCCGGGCGTGCAGACGCATTGCAACGTTTGGCCGTGGTGCTGCCGGTGATGGTGATTTTTGCCTTCACCAGCAACCTGGCCTACGCCGCTACGGGCGCCCTGCTGCGCCAGTGGTTGGCACAGGGAAACCGCCTACTGTGGTTTAACCGCTGCATGGCCTTAGTGCTGGTACTTACCGCCGCCTGGATGACCACCGCATGAACACCCACCCACCGGCCACAAACACCCCGGCCCGCCACACCGCCGAAACCCGGGGCCTGGCCCTGGGCCTGTTGGGCGTGGTGATCTTTGCCCTGACCCTGCCCATGACACGGCTGGCCGTTGGAACGCCCGATGCGCCCTTGATGTCGGGCCTGTTCATCGCCATGGGCCGCGCGGCTGTGGCGGGGGCTCTTTCGGCCCTGTTGTTGTGGGCGCAGCGAGCACCCTTGCCCCAGCGCGCAGACGGGTGGCCGCTGGCCTTCACGGCGCTGGGCGTGGTGTTTGGCTTCCCGCTGCTCACCTCCATTGCCATGCGCCATGTCGGCGCAGTGCATGCCAGTGTGATCGTGGGCGTTCTGCCCCTGGCCACGGCGGCCGTGGGGGCGTTGCTGCACCGCCAGCGCCCGTCGCCCGCCTTCTGGGCCTGCGCGCTGCTGGGCACGGCACTGGTGGTGGTGTTTGCTCTGCTGCGTTCGGGCAGCACGGGCCTGGCGCTGCACCCGGCCGATCTGCTCTTGCTGGGTGCCATGCTGTGTGCGGCGGTGGGCTATGGCTATGGCGCACGCCTATCGCACCACATGCGCGCCGACGCCGTGATCTGCTGGGCCCTGGTGCTGTCGCTGCCGGTCACGGTGCCGCTGGCGGCGCTGTCCTGGCCACAGGTGGCGGTGCCGGTTGCGGCCTGGGCTGCGTTTGGCTATGTGTCCGTGTTTTCGATGTGGTTGGGTTTTTTTGCCTGGTACAAGGGCCTGGCGCTGGGCGGTACGGTGCGCGTCAGCCAGGTGCAACTGGTGCAGCCGTTTCTGGGCATGCTGTTTGCCGTACCCCTGCTGAGCGAGCAGCTCGATGCCGTCAGCATAGGCTTTGGACTGGCCGTGATGGCCACCGTGCTGGCCGGTCGGCGTATGCCGGTGCGCGGGAAACCCTGAGCAGCAAGCACCACCCCAGCGGTTAAGCTCCATGGCACGGCGCCCAACCCCGGGTGGCCGCCTGCCACACAATGGCGATATGAAACGATTGCGCCCCACTCCCTGGCGCACACACTGGAGATGATTGGAATGACGAACTGGAACCTGGCCGCACGCGCTGCAAAAATGAACCCCTCGGTGATCCGCGAGATCCTCAAGGTGACCGAGAAGCCCGGCATCATCAGCCTGGCCGGTGGCCTGCCCTCGCCCAAGACCTTTCCGGTCGATGCCTTTGCCAAGGCCTGTGAAGTGGTGCTGGGCCACGACGGTGCGGCCGCCCTGCAGTACGCCGCCAGCGAAGGCTATGCCCCCCTGCGCGAGGCCATTGCCGACCTTCTGCCCTGGAACGTGGACCCCGCCCAGGTACTCATCACGACAGGCTCGCAGCAGGCGCTCGACCTGATCGCCAAGGTGCTGATCGACGCCGACAGCCGCATACTGGTGGAAACGCCCACCTACCTGGGCGCGCTGCAGGCCTTCGCCCCCATGGAGCCCCAGGTGGTGGCCGTGGACAGCGACAACGAAGGCGTACTCATCGACGACCTGGCTGCCAAAGTGGGCAGCGGTGCCGACAAGGCCCGCTTCCTGTACGTGCTGCCCAACTTCCAGAATCCCACGGGCCGCACCATGAGCGAATCGCGCCGCGCCGCCTTGGTAGAAAAGGCCGCGCAACTGGGCCTGCCGCTGGTCGAGGACAACCCCTATGGCGACCTGTGGTTCGACAATCCGCCGCCCGCACCCCTGACCGCACGCAACCCCGAGGGCTGCATCTACATGGGAAGCTTCTCCAAGGTGCTGGCACCGGGCCTGCGCCTGGGCTACCTGGTGGCACCCACGGCTGTCTACCCCAAGCTGCTACAGGCCAAGCAGGCAGCCGACCTGCACACCCCCGGCTTCAACCAGCGCATGGTGGCCGAGGTCATGAAGGGCGGCTTTCTCGACCGCCATGTGCCCACCATCCGTGCGCTGTACAAGCACCAGCGCGACGCCATGCTCGAAGCGCTGCAGCGCGAGATGGCGGGCCTGCAGGTGGAGTGGAACAGCCCCGAGGGCGGCATGTTTTTGTGGCTGCGCCTGCCCGAAGGCATGAACGCCATCGAGCTGCTGCCCCTGGCCGTGGAGCGCAACGTGGCCTTCGTGCCCGGCGCTGCGTTCTATGCCTCGGACGCCGACCCGCGCACGCTGCGCCTGTCGTTCGTGACCGCCAGCAGCGCACAGATCAACACCGGCATTACCGCCCTGGCCACCGCCATCCGGGCCTACCCGCGCAGCACCTGAATTCACCACACACGACCAGGACCCCCCATGGACAAGCGCTCTTACAAACAGATCGACGTGTTCAGCCACCGCCCTGGCGACGGCAACCCCCTGGCCGTGATCATGGACGGCAACGGTCTGCCCGAGCGGACCATGCAGCGGTTTGCCGCCTGGACCAACCTATCGGAAACCACCTTTCTGCTGCCGCCCACCGCCGAAGGCCGCGCAAGGGGCGCCGACTACCGGGTGCGCATCTTCACCCCCGGCGGCGAGCTGCCCTTTGCAGGACACCCCACGCTGGGCACCTGCCACGCCTGGCTGCAGGCGGGCCACCAGCCGCACGACCCCAACACCATCGTGCAAGAGTCGGCCCAGGGGCTGGTGCGCATCCGGCGCCAGGGCGAAACCCTGGCCTTTGCCGCGCCGCCCATGCAGCGCAGCGCCCCCAACCCCGCCATGCTGGCGCTGGTGACCGGCGCGCTGGGCCTGCGCTCCGGGCAAATCCAGGCTGCGCAATTGCTGGACAACGGCCCGCGCTGGCTGGGCCTGCTGCTCGACAGCGCCGACACCGTGCGGGGCCTGCAGCCCGACCACGCCCGCCTCAAGGACCTGGGCCAGGACGTGGGCGTGGTGCATGTGACACCCACGGCCTGCGACACCAGCGAGCCCGGCGTGGTGGTCCGCGCTTTTGCCGCCCCCATGGGCAACCCGGAAGACCCGGTCACCGGCAGCCTCAACGCCAGCCTGGCACAGTGGCTCATCCCTGAAAATCTGGCACCCCGCCAGTACGTAGTGGCCCAGGGCGAGTGCCTGGGCCGCGCCGGGCGTGTGCGCATCACGCAAGACCCCGACGGCCAGGTCTGGGTGGGCGGCAACTCCATCACCTGCATCGAAGGCGAAGTCCTTTTCCCCTAACAGCCCAGCGCCAGGGCTCCGGCGACCACCCCCGGCACAGCGCCGGCAGCCCCCCGGCGTGGCCCAGCGCAGCCCGCGCCCATCGTCTTTTGAACCCCCAGACACCGTCCTCCACCCCCTCGCAAAGGCCCGCCCACCATGCACCCACGCCCCTTCAAGCAAGTTGACGTCTTCACCGCCCAGGCCTACCGGGGCAACCCGCTGGCCGTGGTGCTGGACGGCACCGGCCTCAGCACCAAGGCCATGCAAGACTTCACGCACTGGACCAACCTGTCCGAAGCCACCTTTGTGCTGCCGCCCACCGCCGAAGGCCACGCCGCCGGGGCCGACTACCGCGTGCGCATCTTCTGCCCCGGGCGCGAGTTGCCCTTTGCCGGCCACCCCACGCTGGGCAGTTGCCACGCATGGCTGGAAGCCGGAGGCACGCCCCAGCGCGCGGGGACGGTGGTGCAGGAATGCGGTGTGGGTCTGGTCACGCTGCGCCAGGACGGCGACCGCCTGGCCTTTGCGGCCCCCCCACTCCTCAAGAGCGGCCCGCTCGATGAGGCCGAGGTTTCCCTCATCGCCCGGGGCCTGGGCGTTGCGCGCAGCGACATCCTGCACCACGCCTGGTGTGACAACGGCCCGAACTGGCGCGGCGTGATGCTGCGCTCGGCAGAACAGGTGCTGGCCCTGCGGCCCGACGGCGCCATCCTGGCCGGGCTGGACGTGGGCGTGGTCGGTCCGCGCGGAAAAGTCGGCGTCATCGGCAGCACCGACCTGGAGGGCATTGCCTTCGAAGTACGCGCCTTCTTCCCCGGCAACAACGGCCTGGTCGAAGACCCAGTCACCGGCAGCCTGAACGCCGCCCTGGCGCAATGGCTCATTGGCGCAGGCCTGGCCCCCGCGCAGTACGTGGCCAGCCAGGGCACCTGCCTGGGCCGCGCCGGACGCGTGCATGTGGAGCAGGACGGCGACACGATCTGGGTGGGCGGAAACTCCGTCACCTGCATATCGGGCGAGGTACTGCTGTGACAACACCCGCCATGCCCCACCAGTGCGTGGCCCCCCTGGTCGTACTCGCGCCGGTCCTGGCCACGGGCGTGCCATGGTGCGAACGCACGCCGGGCACCACCACCACCACGCCCCACGGCCCCGTCTCCCTCACATCCCTTTGAATCGATTCGCCATGCTCCACACCCTGCCCACCCTTGCCGATATCGAAGCCGCCGCCCAGGTGGTGTACCGCGACTTTGCCGCCACGCCGCAGTACCGCTGGGCACTGCTGAGCGAACGCCTGGGCACCGACTGCTGGCTCAAGCACGAGAACCACACGCCCGTAGGCGCCTTCAAGATCCGGGGCGGCCTGACCTACTTCGACCAACTGGCCCAGCACGGCGCGCTGCCGCGTGAAGTGGTCAGCGCCACGCGCGGCAACCACGGCCAGAGCATGGGCTGGGCCGCGCGGCGCCATGGCGTGGCCTGCACCATCGTCGTGCCACGCGGCAACTCGGTCGAGAAAAACGCCGCCATGCGTGCCCTGGGCGTTGCGCTGGTCGAGCACGGCAAAGACTTCCAGGAAGCCCGCGAGCACGCCCTGCAGATCGCCGCCGAGCGCGGCGCGCACATGGTGCCCAGCTTCCACACCGACCTGCTGCGCGGCGTGGCGACCTACTGGTGGGAGTTTTTCCGCGCTGTGCCGCAGCTCGACGTGGTGTATGTGCCCATTGGCCAGGGCTCGGGCGCCTGCTCGGCCATCGCCGCCAAACGGGCGCTGGGGCACCGCGCCCGCGTGGTGGGCGTGGTCAGCAGCCATGCCACCACCTATGCCGACTCCCTCGCCGCAGGCCATGTGGTGGAAAGCCCCGTGACCACGCAACTGGCCGACGGCATGGCCTGCCGCGTGGCCGACCAGGGCGCGCTCGACATCCTGATGCCCCACCTCGACCACACCGTGCAGGTGAGCGACGACGAGGTGGCCGCCGCCATGCACCATCTGTTCACCGACACCCACAACGTGGCCGAGGGCGCGGGCGCTGCTGCGCTGGCGGCTGCATTGCAGGAGCGCGGGCAGTTGCAGGGCCAGGTGGTGGGCTTGGCGTTGACGGGAGGCAACGTGGACGCCAGCGTGCTCGCACAGGTTCTGACCCGGCAGGTCTGAACTCTCATTTTGATAGCGCCGGTCGCTTGCGTGACAAGCGCAAGTGGCTGCAATCGCCAAAATCGCAGCCCATGGGAACCCTCTACCTTGTGCGCCACGGCCAGGCCTCGTTTGGCGCGGACGACTACGACCAGCTCAGCCCTCTGGGCCGCCAGCAGGCGGTGCGCCTGGGCGAATACTGGCGCAGCAGCGGCCAGCGCTTTGACGCCGTGCTGCTGGGCACGCTGCGCCGCCACACGCAAACCCTGGAGGGCATTGCCGAGGGCCTGCCGGGCCTGCCCCCCGCCATCGCCCTGCCGGGCCTGAACGAATACGACAGCCTGGCGCTGATCCGCGCCATCCACAACGAACCGCTGCAAAAGCCCGACACGCCCGAGCTGTACCGCCACCACTTCCGCCTGCTGTGCGATGCCATTGCGCAGTGGATGGCCGGCGTCATCAGCCCGCAGGGCATGCCCAGCTGGGACGAGTTCGCGGGCGGCGTGCGCAGCGTGCTCGACCAGGTGCGCCGCGACTACGCAGGCCACAACGTGCTGCTGGTCAGCAGCGGCGGCCCCATCTCCACCGCCGTGGGCGAGGTACTGGGCACCGCGCCCGAGGTGACCATTGCACTGAACATGCGCATCCGCAACAGCGCGGTGACGGAATTCTCGGTATCGCCCAAGCGCTTGATGCTGCAGACTTTCAACACCTTGCCGCACCTGGGCGGCTCGGAGCATGCGGCGATGGTGACGCACGCCTGATTATTAGTCTTTTTGGCCTCTAGCGCTTTATAGCATTACGGTAGAAGCTATCAATTTGATACTCTAACGACCTGCCTGGGCGAAGGGCCAAGGCCGGGGAGTGCACCCGGCAGCGCAGTCATTTTCTCTTGCGTCGCCAGGAGCAAGTCACCTAAGCGTAGGCGACCCCGCTGTTTGCATCCCCTGCGCTGCACCCCGAGGCGACGGGGTACCCGCGCAGGCCAACGCTTCACCCGGCCTGGAACGGGGGGACTTCGCTGCGCTGGCTGACCCCCCGCTCACCCCGGTATAGTTTGCGAAAAACCCGTGTCATGCCAATGCTTGGCGCCCTCGGTGGGAAGCAAACAGATGTACCGGGTTTGTCGAATTTCCCTACCCAGAATGCAAGCAACAGACCCGGCGGGCACCTCCATGAGAATCAACGGCACATTCAAGACCAAAGACTTCAAGCCGGGCGCCCTTGCTCCCTCGCCAGGCATTCAGACGGGCTTGCCGACCGGAGTTGCCACGATGGAAAAGCAGTTTTTCGGGCAAGTCGAGGGCCGCTCGGCAACCCTTTTCACTGCGGCGTTCGATCCCGCATCCGGGCTGGGCGCCTATTGCGCCATGGAATCCTTCGAGGGTTCTTTGAACGGGAAACGCGGCAGTTTCAATTTCATTCACTCTGCCGCGACCAGCGGAAAAGACAGAACCCAGGAGTTCTTCTCGATCGTTGAAGGCAGCGGAACAGAGGATCTCCGGGCCATCAAGGGCAGCGGCGGCATGCGGATCGACGCTGACGGCACCCACCACATCTGGTTTGATGTGGACGGCCTGTCATAGCGGATGTTTGAATGCGGGCCACCCCGTTGGTTGTGTGGGCCGGCGGCTGCGCCCGTCAAACGTTGAAGGGACAGCCACACCGCTGCTGCTCTGCCCTGGCCAAACGCAGCAATGGCCCGTGTAGGTGCCCTTCCCTCTTCT
>JAUYGP010000230.1 GCA_030690515.1 Giesbergeria sp. | reverse complement strand
GGACCACCTCGCCCCTGGCCCCGATGCGCTCCTCCACCTCGATTACCTTCGAATACAGCATCTCCGGCAGCACGATGTGGCGCTTGAAGAGATGCGGCCGGTTCTGGTAGGCGATGCGCAGCGCATCGCGAAAACCTTGCGTTGTCACCAGCAACGTAGGCTCGCCCTTGCGTTCGAGCAGGGCATTGGTGGCAACCGTGGTGCCCATCTTCACGCACTCGACCAGGTCGGGCGTGACCGGTGCGCCAGGTGCCAGCCCCAGCAAACGGCGGATGCCCGCCACGGCAGCATCGCGGTACTGCTCGGGGTTGTCGGACAGCAGCTTGTGCGTAACCAGCTGGCCATCGGGGCGCCGCCCCACCACGTCGGTGAAGGTACCGCCCCGGTCGATCCAAAACTGCCAGCGGGTGGGTTGCAAAGCCTGTGGGATGGTCATTTTTTGCTACTCAAAATATAGCTACTAGCGCTTACGAAGTAAGCGTTTGAGGCTGTTTTCATTCAAATCATCAGAGCGAGGCCGCCGCACGCGCCGCCTGGTCGTACATGCCCGAGAGCACCCGCAGCAGGCGCGCCAGCTCCCCAATATCGCGGTTGAGCGCATCGTCGGCGTTCAGGGCGTCGATCAGGCAGCTCTCGCGAATCTCACGGTAGCGCTGCACATAGGCCCGGCCTTCTTCGGTGGCGGCGTAGGTCACTTCCTTGCCGTTCTTTTGCGAGGCCACCACGCCCAGGCCTTGCAGCTTCTTCAGCGCGTAATTCACCAGGTGGGTATCTTCCACATTCATGATGAAGCAGATGTCGGCCAGGCGCTTGTCGCGGGCGCGGTGCGTGACGTGGTGCAGCACCAGCACATCGAGCGGCGTCAGCTCCTTCAGGCCTGCGGCGGCCATGCAGTGCACCACCCAACGGTGAAAGGCGTTGCCCGCCACGATCAGGCCAAACTCGAACTCGCTCATCTCGGCGCTGTGCGCCGACACCAGATGCGCCGACGAGACGATGGGAGCATGCTCTGGTTTTGCTTTGGAGGCAGGCTTCATGGAACAGGACTCCGGTGAGGGCCCTGCCGAAAAAGACCGGCAAGGTGCCTGGATTGTAGGCAGCAAGAAAATAATTTGCCGACAATTTGTCAACGTTTAGTAGAAACACCTAGGCTGGCGCACGCACCTTCCGCTACAGTGCCTGAGCAGCTTTCTTCCTGTTCAACCACCTTGCGGAGCCCTTCCATGCAGCGTAGAAATTTCACCGCCACCACACTCGGCCTGGCCCTGGCCTGTAGCCTGTCTGCCGCCCCCGCCATGGCGCAGACCAAGTGGGACCTGGCTGCGGCCTACCCCGCCACCAATTTCCATTCGGAAAACATGGCCCAGTTGGTCGCCGACATGGACAAGACCACCGGCGGAGTGTTCAAGATCACGCTGCACTCCAACGCCTCGCTGTTCAAGGCCCCCGAGATCAAGCGCGCCGTGCAGGGCGGGCAGGCACAGATGGGCGAAATCCTGCTGGCCAACTTCCAGAACGAATGGCCGCTTTTTGGCGCCGATGGCCCGCCCTTCCTGGCCACCAGCTTTGCCGAGTCGAAAAAACTCTACCAGGCCCAAAAACCGCTGCTGGAGAAGAAACTGGCCG
>JAUYGP010000222.1 GCA_030690515.1 Giesbergeria sp. | reverse complement strand
CAGGGCAGCAGGTAGCCCATGAAGGCCTCGGCCATGAGCGCGAGGAAAATGGCGCAGCCGAAAATCCAGACCAGCTCGCGGGGTTTGCGGTAACTGCCGTACAGCAGGCCGCGGAACATGTGCAGATAGACGACGATGAAGAACGCCGATGCACCCGTGGAGTGCATGTAGCGGATCAGCCAGCCCCATGGCACGTCGCGCATGATGTACTCGACCGAAGCGAATGCCAGAGCGGCATCGGGCTTGTAGTGCATCACCAGGAAAATGCCGGTCACGATCTGGATCACCAGCACCAACAGGGCCAGCGAACCGAAGATGTACCAGAAGTTGAAGTTCTTCGGAGCGTAGTACTCCGACATGTGGACGCGGTAGGCGTCAAATGCCGTCGGAAACCGGTTTTCAAACCAGTTGGTGAGCTTGGCGCCCGCCGAGGCGTTGGGAGAAATTTCCTTGAATTCAGCCATGGTGTCTTTCCTCAGGCTTTCTTGTCATCGCCGATGAGCAGGCGCGTATCGGACATGTACATGTGCGGGGGCACCTCAAGGTTGTCCGGCGACGGCTTGTTCTTGTAAACACGGCCAGCCATGTCGAAGGTGGAACCATGGCAGGGGCACAGAAAACCGCCCTTCCAGTCGTCGGGCAGTGAGGGCTGGGCGCCCATGGCAAATTTTTCGGTGGGCGAGCAGCCCAGGTGCGGGCAGATACCCACGGCCACGAGGATTTCGGGCTTGATGGAGCGGTGGCCATTGCGTGCGTACGCTGGCGTGAACTCGTCGGGCTTGCGCTTGGAATCGGGGTCGGCCAGTTGGGAGTCCAGCTTGGGCAGCTCGGCCAATTGCTCGGGGGTGCGCTTGATGATCCAGACGGGCTTGCCGCGCCACTCGACGGTGACGCGCTCACCGGGCTTGAGCTCGGAAATATCCACCTCGACTGCAGCGCCGGCGGCCTTGGCCTTTTCGGATGGCTGGAAAGTACTCACGAAAGGCACGGCGGTTGCCACGCCGCCCACAGCGCCCGCGCAGCCGGTCGCGATCAGCCACGTCCGTTTGCTGGAGTCGATTGGAGTGTCACTCATGGGGGTCCTCGATTTACATCGCTAGATTGGAAAGACAGCCTCAAATTGTAGCGGAGTGAAAAGTTCGGCTTTTGACATTTCAGGGGTAGAAGCGCATTTGATCGGCTTGAAGGCGTTCGGCCACGCTCTGCGCCCGATTGGCAGATACTCTGCGCATTGTTCAATTTTCAGGAGATTTATATGGGTATGGCTCAGGAATTTCGCGAATTTGCCGTCAAGGGCAACGTCATTGACCTCGCAGTCGGCGTGATCATCGGGGGCGCCTTTGGCAAGATCGTGGACTCGGTCGTCGCTGACCTCATCATGCCGGTGGTCGGGCTGGTGTTCGGCAAGCTCGATTTCTCGAACATGTTCATCGCGCTGGGCACGGTGCCCGAGGGCACGGCCATGACGCTCGAAGCGGTGAAGAAGACGGGCGTGCCGATATTTGCCTATGGCAGCTTCATTACCGTGGCAGTCAACTTCTTCATCCTGGCGTTCATCATTTTCATGATGATCAAACAGATCAACCGCCTCAAGCGCGAAGCCCCGGCAGAAGCGCCGGCCGCTCCCGCTGCTCCAGCCGAAGACATCGTGCTGCTGCGTGAAATTCGTGACAGCCTGAAGCGCTGATTCGGGCTACGTCGCTGGACCGAGGCTGCGCGCCATACGCACAGCCTCTATCAGACTGGAGGCGTCCGCCACGCCCTGCCCGGCAATATCGAAGGCCGTGCCATGGTCAGGGCTGGTGCGCACCAGCGGCAGTCCGAGGGTGACGTTCACGCCTTTATCCACCCCCAGGTACTTCACCGGAATCAGCCCCTGGTCGTGGTACATGGCCAGCACCACGTCAAACTCACCAGGCTGGGCCTGTGTATGGCGTGCCAGCATAAACACGGTGTCCGGCGCCAGCGGTCCGGTCACATCCAGCCCCTGGGCGCGGGCCGCTTCAATGGCCGGGGTGATGACTTCGATTTCCTCGCGCCCGAACAGCCCCCCCTCCCCCGCATGCGGATTCAGCCCCGCCACGGCGATGCGGGGAGGGCGGTGCAGACTGCGCGAGAGGGCTTCGTGGGTGATGTGCAATGTTTGCAGAATATTCTCGAAAGTGACCGCATCCAGTGCCGCACGCATGGACATGTGGATACTGACAAGCACAGTGCGCAATTCGTCACTGGCCAGCATCATGCGCACAGGCATATCGGCCAGCGCAACCCCCCGATAGGTGGCCGCCTCTGCCTGCAGCAGTTCGGTGTGGCCCGGAAAGTGCACACCCGCCGCATGGAGCGACTCCTTGTGCAGCGGCGCCGTCACCAAACCCGCCACTTCGCCCCGCAACGCGGCACGCGCTGCCCAGACCACGCATTGCGCGGCCGCGCGGCCCGCGTCAGCCGACAGGACACCAAAAGGCGCAGGCCCCGGCAGCCCTGGCAGCACCAGCACCGGCATGCAACGTGGCGGCGTGGCCAGCGCTTCTTCCGGGCTCGCTATCAGTGCCACGGGCAGGCTGGGCCGCCCCGGCCCGGCGATGCACTGCGCGGCGCGGCGCAAGGTGTCCAGCTCGCCCACCACAAAACACCCCTGCATGTGCTGCGGCGCATCGCGGAAGGCTTTGGCAATGATCTCTGGGCCGATACCGGCCGAATCTCCCTGGGTGATGGCGAGTGCTTGCATGAAGAAATTTAAATAAAAATAGGCTCTAACGCTTTACCAATAAGCGCTATTAGCTATAATTTTAATAGCAAATAAATATATGAACACCGAATGTTTCGATGGTTCACGCCGGATTGTCAATATCGATGAACACATGCTCCAGCCCCCATTGCGCTGCCATGCGGGCGGCTACGGCCGGTGCGCCGTAACGCTCAGTGGCATGGTGGCCAGCGGCAATGTAGGCCACCCCCGTTTCGCGCGCCAAATGGGCCTGTGGCTCTGAAATCTCCCCGGTCACAAAGGCATCGGCACCGGCGGCAATCGCCGCTTCAAAATAGCTTTGTGCGCCACCAGAACACCAAGCCACACGCGCCACCGGGCGATCCTCCTGTGGCGCAACAAGGGTGGCTGTGCGCCCCAGCACCTGTCCCACATGCTGCGCCAGTGCCTGCGCGCTGGCGTAGCGGACGGGAGCCAGGCACCCAAGGTCCTGCTCGCCAAACCGCGCGTCGCTGACCCAGCCCAGTTGCTTCCCCAGTTGTGCGTTGTTGCCCAGTTCGGGGTGCGCATCCAGCGGCAGGTGGTAGGCAAACAGGTTGATGTCGTGCGCCAGCAGCCTTTGCAGCCGCTGCTTCATCCAACCCGTGACACGCCCGTCCTGGCCGCGCCAAAACAGGCCGTGGTGCACAAGAATCGCATCGGCACGCTCGGCAATCGCCGCATCGATCAGGGCGCGGCTGGCGGTCACACCGCTGACGATGCGGGTGATGGCGTCCTTGCCCTCGACCTGCAGGCCGTTGGGGCCATAGTCCTTGAAACGCTCGGGTTGCAGCAGCGTATCCAGTGCTTGCCGCAGGGTATCTCGGGAAATGCTCATGGGTCTATTGTCCTGCGGGACGGGCACAGGCGCTTGCGCGACAATAGCGCAACTACTTTTAACTGATCTCCATGAAACGCATCTGGCTGCTGTTTTCGCAAACCGTGACGGTGCTGGTCGCGACCTATTTTGTCGTGGCCACGCTCCAGCCCGACTGGATTCGCCGCGGCGCCACGCGCTCGGGCGCGGGTATTTCCCTGATCGAGGCCCCACCAGGCAACCCCGACATTCCGGCACCTGGCAGCCTGAGCGTGGCGGCGCGCAAGGCCTCGCCGGCGGTGGTCAGCATCAACACCAGCAAGGCGGCCGTGCGCGACCCGCGCAGCAACGACCCCTGGTTCCAGTTCTTCTTTGGCGACCAGGGCAGCCAGGCCCAAGCGGGCCTGGGCAGCGGCGTCATCATCAGCCAGGACGGCTACATCCTCACCAACAACCATGTGGTGGAGGGCGCCGACGAAATCGACGTGACCCTCTCCGACAGCCGCCGCGCACGCGCACGCACCATAGGCACCGATCCAGAGACGGATCTGGCTATCCTGAAAATCGAACTAGACAAGCTGCCCGTGATCGTGCTGGGCAACTCCGACGAACTCGCCGTGGGCGACCAGGTGCTGGCCATCGGCAACCCGTTTGGCGTGGGGCAAACGGTGACCAGCGGCATCGTCAGCGCGCTGGGGCGCAGCCAGCTAGGCATCAACACGTTCGAGAACTTCATCCAGACGGACGCCGCCATCAACCCTGGCAATTCGGGCGGAGCGCTGGTCGACGTGCACGGCAACCTGCTGGGCATCAACACCGCGATCTATTCGCGCTCGGGCGGCAGCCTGGGCATCGGATTCGCCATTCCGGTATCCACCGCCAAAATGGTGCTCGACGGCATCGTGCGCGACGGGCAGGTCACGCGGGGCTGGATTGGGGTAGAGCCGAGCGAGCTCTCGCCCGAACTGGCGGAAACCTTTGGCATCAAGGCCACCGAGGGCGTCATCATTACCGGTGTACTGCAGGACGGCCCCGCTGGCGCGGGGGGCATACGGCCCGGCGACGTGATTTTGCAAGTGGCGGGCAAGCCGATTGGCAGCGTTCCCGGCCTGCTTTCTGCCGTGGCGGCCCTGCGGCCCGGAGAAAAATCCGCTGTTCAGGTACAACGCGGCGACAAGATACTGGAACTAGAGTTGACCCCCGGCGTGCGACCACGCCAGCAGCGCGCGCAACAACAGCGTTGATCGGAAACGCTCAGGAAGAAGCCTTTTCCTCGGCCTCTTCAGGCGCCTGGGTGTGCCGGATAAACAGCTGCGCGGCCCAGATGCCTATTTCGTAGAGCAGCACCATAGGAATCGCCAGTGCGAGCTGCGACACCACATCGGGCGGGGTGACGACCGCTGCAATGATGAAGGCCAGTACGATGAAATAGCCGCGAAAGGCCTTGAGCTTTTCGACGCTCACCAGGCCCATGCGGGCCAGTACGATCACGACAATGGGCACCTCGAACGCCAGGCCAAACGCGATGAACATCGTCATCACGAAGCTCAGGTAGGCCTCAATATCGGGTGCGGCCGTGATGCTCTTGGGCGCAAAGCTCTGGATAAAGCTGAACACTTGGCCAAAGACAAAGAAATAGCAAAACGCCACGCCAATAAAGAACAGCAACGTGCTGGAGACCACCAGCGGCAAAACCAGGCGTTTTTCATGCGCATACAGGCCCGGCGCCACAAAGCTCCAGACCTGCCAAAGCACCACGGGCAGCGCGACCAGAAAGGCCGACATCAGCAATATCTTGAGCGGCACCATGAAAGGCGAAATCACCGAAGTGGCGATCAGCGTGGCCCCCTTGGGCAGGTGCGCCACCAGCGGCGCGGCCAGCAAATCATAGAGGGCGCCCGGGCCGGGGAAAAAAAACAGCACGGCGGCCACGACGCCCACGGCCACCATGGCCTTGACCAGGCGGTCGCGCAACTCCATGAGGTGCTGCACAAACGGCTGCTCGGTACCGGCCAGCTCGTCTTCTTGGGATGGTGTTTCGGACATGTCGGAATAGTGCGGACTTCACGCCCGGCCTTGCAGCGCCCCGTGGCGCGGCGTCAATGAAATTTCTGTGGCCGATAGCGCGCCACGCGCGCCGCGCCCGATAGTGCCTTGGTGCGGACGCCGTTGCGTGACTTGTACCACTGCGGCATGGCCCCGCGCTTGAGACGCCAGTTTTTACCTGGATGATGGTAGGCGGGGACCACTGTGGCGTTGCCCTCGAGGGCTGCGCTGGCCTCGCCCGTGGCTTCGGCCCAGTCCTTTTCGAAATCGCTGGCAGCGGTATGGACCGATTGCTCAACGTCGCGGGCGGCGCCTTCCACCGTTTCCTTCATTTTCTTGAGCTCATCGAGCTCCATGGAACGGTTGACCTCCGATTTGACGTCGGCCACGTAGCGCTGCGCCTTGCCCAACAAGGTACCTACGGTGCGCGCCACGCGCGGCAGCTTCTCCGGCCCGATGACGACGAGCGCCACCACGCCGATCAGCGCCATTTTGGAGAGGCCAATATCAATCATGGAGTCTGCGGTACCCGGCCTCAGCTCTTTTGCTTGGCTTCAACGTCGATGGTGGTCTTATCGACGCTGGCCTGGTTACCCACCTGTCCAGCGGGGGGCTTGGTCGCAGTGTCATCCGCAGCCGTACCGCCATCCTTCATGCCGTCCTTGAAACCCTTGACGGCGCCACCAAGGTCGGAGCCCATGTTCTTAAGCTTTTTGGTGCCAAACACCATCACGACGATCAGTAGCACGATCAGCCAGTGCCATATGGAAAAAGTGCCCATGGAATATCTCCTAACGAATGCGGTTCATTTTAGACGGGACGCGTGACAGGTCGGTTGTCAATTCCCTTGCAACCCTGTAATTCCGATATAAATCAAGCGCCAAGGCGAAGCCGACAAAGTGCACGCCTGATTGAGGATATGGAACGATCAGCCCTTGAGCCATGGGCGCGGTCCGCCCAGCACATGCATGTGCAGATGGTGCACTTCCTGGCCACCTTCCAGACCGGTGTTGACCACCACGCGAAATCCACCGTCCGGATACGGCCTGCAGCCCTGCTCCAGGGCCAGGCGGGGTGCAAGCGCCATCATGCGGCCCAGCAAGCCAGCATGCTCGGGTTGCACCTGCGCCATGGAAGGAATGTGTACCCGGGGCACCATCAAAAAATGCACGGGGGCCCAAGGATGGATGTCGTGGAATGCAAAAATTTCTTCGTCTTCATACACCTTGCGGGACGGAATCTGGCCCGCGATGATTTTGCAGAAGAGACAGTTGGGATCGTGCATGGTCAAAAAATGGCTGGCAATTCAAAAAATCATGCATTGTGCGCGAGGTTGAGGCTTGCGCGCACCCCAAGGTCTTGCCGGTGCGCGACCAGCCACTGCTGGCCCGCCGTGCGGCCCAACTCGAACAACTGGCGCAGATACCCCAGATCTGCCCGCGCCTTGCTGGTCGACCCCATCCCGGCCAATACAGCACCACCATCGATGCGGTGCATGCGCACATCCTTGTAGCGCCGGGGATCGAGTTTGCCCTGGGCCAGCAGGCGGCGGACAAATTCAATGGCGCGCAACTCGGCCAGCAAGCTGGCGTTGAAGGTGACCTCGTTCATGCGGTCCATGATCTCGGGCACCGTGTCGGGCACACCCAGGTGCTCGATGGGGTTGATCTGCACCAGCAGGATGTCGCTGCACTCGGCCTGGTAAATCAGGGGATGCAGCGCCGGATTGCCCGAATACCCTCCATCCCAGTACAGCTCTCCCTCGATCTCGACCGCCTTGAAGACCATGGGCAGGCAAGCCGAGGCCATCACCGCATCGGCCGAGAGGCGTGCTCCCGAAAAAATCTCACCGCGCCCAGTGCGCACGTTGGTGGCGCAAACAAAAACCTGCAGTCCCTGCTTGCGGGGCGTGGACAACAGCTCGAAATCGATTTCGCGCTCCAGCAGGCGTCGCAGCGGGTTGAAGTCGAATGGGTTGGCCTGCGCTGGTGCGAACCACGGGGTCATCAGCGACAAAGCGGGCAATGCCTGCGCCTGGGGCACTCCCCACACCAGGCTACCCATGGCGCCCACACCCTCCCACAACCGCGCCAAGGTGGCACGTGCCAGCGTGGCACCTGCCTTGCGGGCTTCCTGCGGGTCAGAAAATTCACGGGCGGCGTGAGCAAAACCATGCGCCAAGGCCACAGCATTCATGGCACCAGCGCTGGTGCCGCTAATACCTTCAAAATCCAGCCCGTCGTCTTCCAGCAGGGCATCGAGCACGCCCCAGGTCAGGGCACCGTGCGACCCCCCGCCCTGCAGTGCCAAGTTCAGCCGCTGCGGCGGTTTGTGCGGTTCAGGCATCAATGGCCCGGCTCTGGTTCATGGCGACCATGCCGCGCACGATACGGTACAGGAACCAGATCGAGATCACACACCAGGCGATCCAGCCCGGCAGAAAGAGCAGCAGCCACAGCGGCGCGGTGACGACGTAGAGCACGCCGGCCCAGAGCACGGTGCGGATGCGCCACGAAAAATGGCTGGCCTGCCAGGTGCCTTGGGCATCGCTGCGCTTGACGAGGTCGATCACCAGCGCAATGAGCAGCAGCGCCACGCTCGGCTGCGCCGATGGGAGCACCGCACCCACTGCCACGATCAGGTGCAGCACATAGCTGACCCAACCCCAGGCCTTGAGGCCTTCGGCACGCTCGTCGCTGGTTTGGATATCGATGATGTCGCTCATGGGGCGGTCTCTTGCGCTGCGCGCGCAACAGCCTTGCGCAAGGCTTTTTCCTCGATGCCGCTGGTGCCCTCGCGGCGCTCCAATTCGGCCACCACATCGGCGGGGCTCAAACCATAGTGCGCCAGCGCGATCATGGTGTGGAACCACAGGTCGGCCACTTCGTAGACGATCTTGGCCGGGTCGGCGCCATGGTCTACGTCCTTGGCAGCCATGACCACCTCGGTAGCTTCCTCGCCGATTTTCTTCAGGAAGGCGTCCGGCCCCTTGTGCAGCAGGCGGGAGACATAGCTTTTCTCAGGATCACCGCCATGAACAGGCTTGCGGCTCTCGATGACGCTGGCCAGTCGGGCCAGCGCGCCTTCGGCAAAGGGGGTCGTGATATCGGAAGGGGACATGGCGCTTACTTGTAGATGGTTTGCGGGTCTTTCAAGACCGGGTCGACACTCTGCCAAGCGCCATTGCGCAAAACACTGAAGAAACAGCTGTGTCGCCCGGTGTGGCAGGCGATACCCGGCTCATGGCCTTGTTGCGTCACCTGCAGCAGCACCACATCCTGGTCGCAGTCGACGCGGATTTCATGCACGGTCTGCACGTGGCCCGACTCCTCGCCCTTGTGCCACAGCCGCTTGCGCGAGCGCGACCAGTAGTGCGCCTCCCCGGTCTCGACGGTACGCTCGAGCGCCTCGCGGTTCATCCACGCCATCGTCAGCACGCGGCCGGAGACCGCCTCCTGCGCCACCGCCGGCACCAGGCCGTCAGCCGCCCAC
>JAUYGP010000217.1 GCA_030690515.1 Giesbergeria sp. | reverse complement strand
GCGCTGACCGCCGCAGAGCCCCCCGCAGCCGAGCGCAAAGGCTGGTTTGACCGCCTCAAGTCCGGGCTGCGCAAGACGGGTTCGAGCATCACCACGGTGTTCACCGGCACGCGCATCGACGATGCGCTGTACGAAGAACTGGAAGAAGCCCTGCTCCTGGCCGACACAGGCGTCAAGGCCACGCAGCACCTGCTGGAAGACCTCAAGCGCCGCGTCAAGGAATCCAAAACCACCGACCCCGCCGCCGTCAAAGGCCTGCTGGCCGACGCGCTGACCGCGCTGCTGCGCCCCCTGGAGAAAGCCCTGGTGATTGGCGAGCACACACCCACCGTCATCATGGTGACCGGCGTCAACGGTGCGGGCAAGACCACGTCCATCGGCAAACTCACGCGCCACCTGGCGAACGAAGGGGCCAGCGTGCTGCTGGCCGCAGCCGACACCTTCCGCGCCGCGGCGCGCGAGCAGCTCGGCGTATGGGCAGACCGCAACACCGTGGAGATCGTCAGCCAGGAAGGCGGCGACCCGGCCGCCGTCAGTTTTGACGCCGTGACCGCCGGCAAGGCGCGCGGCAAGGATGTGGTGCTGGTTGACACCGCGGGCCGCCTGCCCACCCAAACCCACCTGATGGAAGAGCTGAAAAAAATCCGCCGCGTGGTCACCAAGGCCGACGCCACCGCGCCACACGAGGTGCTGCTGGTGATCGATGGCAACACTGGTCAGAACGCTCTGGCCCAGGTGCGCTCATTCGATGACGCCCTGCAACTTACCGGCCTGATCGTGACCAAGCTCGACGGCACGGCCAAGGGCGGCGTGCTGGCCGCCATTGCGCAGGAGCGCCCCATTCCGGTGTATTTCATCGGTGTGGGCGAAAAACTCGAAGACCTGGAAACCTTCAACGCGCGCGAATTCGCCCAGGCCCTGCTGGGCTGATCCCTGCGCCCCCCGGGGTGCAAAAGCGCCGATCTGGCGACGCTCTTCGTTGCCCGTTTACTGCCGGACCCATTTGCCGGATGATGTGCCATGTTTCTCGAACTGGCCAAAGGAACAGCCCTGCTGCTGGCTCTGTGCTACCTGCACGGCGCCAACATACGCCTGTGGCGCCAACAGCCCCGGCTGGGGCAAATCCTCTCGGGTCTGTTGTTCGGCGGGGTATGCGTGCTGGGCATGCTCAGCCCGTTGGTGCTGGCACCCGGTATTTTCTTTGATGCGCGCTCCGTAGTCCTCAGCATGGCAGGCCTGTTTGGTGGCCCGGTGGTCGCGGGCTTGGCAGCGGTCATCGCCGCCGCCTGGCGCTTGTGGGTCGGAGGCACGGGGGCCTATGTGGGCGTCATGGTGATCGCCTTGTCTACGCTGCTGGGCCTGGCCTACCGGATGGCGCGCACGCAAGGACGGCTGGACGTGCGGCCCATGACCCTCTTGGTTTTTGGCCTGCTGCTGCATCTGGGGGTGCTGGGCATCTTCCAATGGCTTCCACCCGACATCGTCCTGCGCGTCAACAGCATGCTGACCCTGCCCTTGCTGCTGGTTTTCACCCCGGCCACAGTCGTGACAGGCATGCTGCTGCACGATGTGGAAAACCGCCAGGCGACCGATCAGGCATTGACGGACAGTTCGGCCCGCTTGCGCGCCATTGCCACCGCCCTGCCCGACGTGCTGTTGGTGCTCGACGCCGAAGGTCGCTACGTCGACGTACTGTCCTCCGACAATGCCCCCTTGCTGGCACCCGCCCCCCAATTGCTGGGGAAACGGGTACACGACTTGTTGCCTGCGGCGCAGGCCGACCCGTTCCTTGCGTTGATTCGCAAAACCCTGCACAGCGGCAAGACGGAGAGTTTTGTCTACCAGATGCAAACCCTGTCAGGCCTGCGCCATTTCGAAGGGCGCGCCCGCCCGCTGGGCTCGGCGATCAACGGGCAGGCCACGGTGGTTTTTCTGGCCCGCGACATCACCGAACGCTTCGAGGCCGAGAGTGCGCTGCGCGAATCCGAACTGCGCTTTCGCTCTCTGCTGCGCGATATTCCATCCATTTCCGTACAAGGCTACCAAGAGGACGGCACCACCACATACTGGAACAAGGCGTCCGAGATGCTGTATGGCTACTCCGAACAGGAAGCACTGGGCAAGAACCTGTTGGACTTGGTCATCCCGACGGAGATACAGAAACCGGTGCGCGAGAGCATGCACGCGATGTTCACACAGGGAACGCCCATCCCACCGGGCGAACTGCGCCTGCGGCACAAGGACGGCTCACCCGTGGATGTGTTCTCCAGCCACACCCGCATCGAGGTGCCGGGCCAGGCGCCTGAGCTTTTCTGCATCGACATCGATATCTCGGGCCGCAAGGCGGCCGAGGAAGAAGCGCGCTACCTGGCCTTCTATGACGCCCTGACCGGCCTGCCAAACCGGCGCCTGCTGGTGGACCGCTTGCAGCAGGTCATGGCCAGCAGTGCGCGCACCGGGCTCAACGCCGCCGTGCTTTTCGTCGATCTGGACAATTTCAAGACCCTGAACGACAGCCGGGGCCATGAAATGGGCGACCTGCTGCTGGTCGAAGTGGCGGCGCGACTGCGGGGCAGTTTGCGCGAACAGGACACCGTGGCCCGACTGGGCGGCGACGAATTCGTACTGGTGCTGCAAAACCTGGGCATCGAGGCTGGCGAAGCGGCCGCGCAGGTGCGCACGGTGTGCGAGCAGGTGCTGGAGCGGCTGCGCCAGCCCTACCTGCTGGACGGCCATGAGCACCACCTGACCGCCAGCATGGGTGCCACCTTGCTGCGCCAGCCATTCGCCACGGTCGATGAAGTGCTCAAGCAGGCCGATCTGGCCATGTACCGCGCCAAAGATGCGGGCCGCAACACCCTGCGCTTTTTCGACCCCGACATGCAGGAGGCCGTCAACCAGCGCGCCATGCTGGAGACCGAAATGCACACCGGCCTGCGCCTTGGGCAGTTCTTACTGGTGTACCAATGCCAGGTGGATGGCCAAGGCCGCGTGACCGGTGCCGAAGTGCTGCTGCGCTGGCAGCACCCCGACCAAGGGCTGGTCTCCCCGGTCCTGTTCATCCCCCTGGCAGAAGAAACCGGGCTCATCCTGCCCCTGGGCCACTGGGTGCTGGAAACCGCCCTGCGCCAGCAGGCACGCTGGCGCGACGATGCGCGGTTTGCACACCTGAACCTCGCCATCAACGTGAGTGCCCGCCAGTTCCGTCAGGAAGACTTCGTGCCACAACTGCTGCAGTTGCTGGCCCAGACGGGCGCCAACCCTGAACGCATCAAACTGGAGTTAACCGAAAGCCTGCTGCTGCAAGACGTGGACAGCGTGATCGCCACCATGCTTGCATTGAAGCAACACGGCCTGGGCTTCTCGCTGGACGATTTTGGCACCGGCTATTCATCCCTGAGCTACCTCAAGCGCCTGCCGCTGGACCAGATCAAGATCGACCAGGGCTTTGTGCGCGACGTGCTGAACGACCCCAAAGATGCCGCGATTGCCCACACCATCATCGTGCTGGCCGACCTGCTGGGCCTGGCCGTGATCGCCGAAGGCGTGGAAACCGCAGAACACCACCGCTTTTTGCAAGAGCATGGCTGCCACGCTTTTCAGGGCTACCTGTTTGGCCGCCCGGAGCCGCTGGAGACTTTCGAGCAGCGGGTGCTGGCGGGTTGAGGCACAAGCCACGCTCAAGTGCGGCGGCAAACAGGCCGATAACCCTCCATCCACGCCATGGAGGTTGCCCCATGAAAATCGCGTCCTCGGTCCTGCACCTGCAGGCACAGCACAGCGCCACCCGCGTGCAGTCGCAAAGCTCGCGGATGGAGATGTGGGTCGGCCAGCGGCCCTCCAGCGCCCGCCCACCGCAGGCGAGCGTGCGCATCTCGGATGTCGCTCGCCAAGCCGCCGCAGAGCCCCTGGTCAGCGCGCAACGCGCACGCACCACCACGCACACTGACGCCACAGAGAACCTGACACCCCACCTGGCCATGGTGCGCGACCTGATCGAGCGCATGACCGGAGTGGTCGCGCAAATCACCACCCTGCAGTCCGAACCGGCACCCGCTGCCGTGGAGTTGGCCCCTGCCAGCCCCTCACCCACCCCGCAAGCCGCGCGCAGCGCCGGTTTTGGCCTGGTGGTCGAACAGCACACGGTGCTGGAAGAATCGGAACACACGCAATTTGCGGCAGAAGGCGTCATGCACACCGTCGATGGGCAGGAAGTGCGCTTCACCCTTCAACTGGACATGCAGCGCAGCTACCGCGAAGAAACCTGGAGCAGCCTGCGCCTGGGCGATGCCGCCGTGCCGGTAGACCCGCTGGTCATCAACTTTGACGGCACTGCGACCGAGCTGAAGGATCTGCGCTTTGCATTTGATTTGAATGGCGACGGCCAGACCGAGAACGTGCCGCTGCTGGCAGGCAACCGGGGCTATCTGGCGCTGGACCGCAACCAGAACCAGCGCATTGACAATGGCCTGGAACTGTTCGGCCCGGCCACCGGCCAGGGGTTTGCCGAACTGGCCCAGCACGACGACGATGGCAATGGCTGGATCGACGAAAACGATGCCGTGTTTACCCAACTGCGCGTATGGACACCCTCGGCCGACGGCACGGGCCTGCTGCGCACCCTGCAGGACATGGGCGTAGGCGCACTGCACCTGGCCTCGGCCGACAGCCCCTTTGCCCTGCGCGGCGAACACAACAGCGCCCTGGGCGCCGTGCGCTCGACCAGCATCTATCTGCGCGAAGACGGCGGCGCAGGCACGGTGCAACAGATCGACCTGGTGGTCTGACGTGCTTCAGGAGGCGGCCTGGATTTCCTGCCGCACCCAGTCGGCATACTCCGCCGTAGCCCGCAGCGGCTGCACCACCAGCTCAGGCAATGCGTAGGGATGCTGCGCCCGCAACAAGCCCAGCAGCGCTGGCACGGCCGCAGGCAAAGTCTTGCACACCAGGCGGTGTTCGCTTTCTTCATGCAGCGAGCCCTCCCAGTGGTAGTGCGAGACGATCACCTCGATCTGCACACAGGCAGCCAGGTGCTGCTGCAACACGGCCTGCGCCAGACGCCGGGCCTCTTGCGCGGTGGCCACCGTGGTTGTTACTGCGCTCAGTTCAGCACAAGCCTCCAGCAGTTTCATTCGGTTCTCCTTGGCCGAGCCACACAGAAAATCAAGGCATAACGCTATAACTTATATAGCTACTAGCGCTTTACTATTATGCGCTGGAGACCATTTTCATTAAAATATCCGCAAAACCAGTCCCATAGCCCCCAGGGGAACTTTGGGATTAGCAGTCCCTCAAAGAGAGTGCTAATATGGTGATATTGAGGAAAGGAATTCTAGAATGACCATTCAATCTGGATCCGCAACGACGGCCCTAGCCCCTGCCAACCCGTGGGCGCTGGTGCCCCCGCTGGGCAATCTGGACGCCTACATTTCAGCGGTCAACCGCCTGCCACTGCTCACCCCCGAAGAAGAGCAGTCCGCCGCACGCGCCTTGCGCAACAACAACGATCTGGATGCCGCCGGCAAGCTGGTGATGTCGCACCTGCGTCTGGTGGTTTCGATCTCGCGCCAGTACCTGGGCTACGGGCTGCCGCACGGCGACCTCATCCAGGAAGGCAACATCGGCCTGATGAAGGCGGTCAAGCGTTTCGACCCGGATCAAGGCGTGCGTCTGGTCAGCTACGCCATGCATTGGATCAAGGCCGAGATCCACGAATACATCCTGAAGAATTGGCGCATGGTCAAAGTGGCCACCACCAAGGCCCAGCGCAAGCTGTTCTTCAACCTGCGCTCGATGAAGCAGGGCTTCAAGGCCGACGCGGACGCCAACAACACGCACCGCAACACGCTGTCCGAGCATGAAATCGACCTGGTGGCAGCGCAACTCAAGGTCAAGCGCGAAGAAGTCATGGAGATGGAGACACGCATGTCGGGCGGCGATGTGCTGCTGGACCCCGCGCCTTCGGACGATGGCGAGTTGGCCTTTGGCCCCATTGCCTACCTGGCGGACGTCGCGCACGAGCCCACGTCCATGATCGAGTCACGCCAGCGCGACGAGCTGGCCTCCGATGGCATCGCCACGGCCCTCTCCAGCCTGGACGAGCGCAGCCGCTGCATCGTGGAAGAGCGCTGGCTCAAGGTGAACGACGACGGCTCGGGCGGCATGACGCTGCACGAACTGGCTGCGGTGTACGGCGTGAGCGCTGAGCGCATCCGCCAAATCGAGGTGGCGGCCATGAAGAAAATGAAAAAAAGCCTGGCTGAATACGCCTGACCCGCTTGCAATTTCCGTCAAGAGGCGCGCAACCCCCAAGGTCGCGCGCCTCTTTTTTGGAGAATCGGGGTGCCGACCCACCCACCGGGCTGCGGCGCTCACCGGTCCACCGGCAGGACTTGGCTTTCCTTGACCTCTTCCATCACCACGTAGCTGTGGGATTGGGCGGTAACGGGGAGCTTCTTCAGCATATCGCCCAGCAGGTGGCGGTATTCGCTCATGCCACCGAGCCGCGCCTTGACCAGGTAATCGAAGCTCCCTGACACCAAGTGGCATTCCATCACTTCGGGCAGGTGCAGCAGTTCCTGGCGCACCTTGTCGAACACGTCACCCGACTTGGACGAGAGCGTGATCTCGACAAACACCAGCAGTGTCTTGCCCAGGGCCGCCGGGTCCACCTTGGCGTGGTAGCCGGTGATGATCTTCTCGCGCTCCATGCGCCGCACGCGCTCGGAACACGGCGAGGTGGACAGGCCAATCTGCTCGGCCAACTCGGTCATGGAAATGCGGCCCTGGCGCTGCAGGATGTCGAGGATTTTTCGGTCGATCCGGTCGAGTTCGGTCATTTGAATGGTGTAGTGGCAAAAGCGCAGTCAATTTCAGCTGCAATTCTCGCTAAACGCTTCATATTAAGTGAAATTTGCTGCATTCAAGTCAATAAACTTCTCGGAAATCTTGTTGATCTTGGAGTGCGCGATGAAAATCATTGTTCTGGGCGGCGGCGTGATCGGTACCACCACCGCGTATTACCTGGCCCGCTCCGGCGCTGAGGTGGTCGTACTCGACCGCCAGAGCAGCGTGGCGCAAGAAACCAGTTTTGCCAACGCCGGCCAGGTCTCGCCCGGTTATTCGACGCCCTGGGCCGCACCCGGCATTCCCTTCAAAGCCATGAAGTGGATGTTCCAGAAGCACGCACCGCTCTCGATCCGGCCCGACGGCAGCCTGTTCCAGTTGCGCTGGATGGCCGCCATGCTGAAGAACTGCTCAGCCGAGCGATACGCGGTCAACAAGGAGCGGATGATGCGCGTGGCCGAGTACAGCCGCACCTGCCTGCGCCAGTTGCGCGCGGACACCGGCATCGCCTACGAACACCGCAGCCAGGGCACGTTGCAACTGTTTCGCACGCAGGCCCAGCTCGACGCCGTCCAGCGCGATGTGGCGGTGCTCCAGGAATGCGGCGTTCCCTTTGAACTACTGGACCGCGACCAGCTCACTGCGGCAGAACCTGCACTGGCGCAAGCGCGCGATCGTCTCACCGGCGGCCTGCGCCTGCCCAACGACGAAACCGGCGACTGCCACCTGTTCACGCAGAAGCTGGCCGAGTTGGCACGTGGTCTGGGGGTGGATTTTCGTTTCGATCAGTCGGTCGAGGGCCTGCTCAGCGAAGGCGGCCGTATCACCGGCGTGCGCGTGGGCGGCCAGGTGCTGACGGCCGACCGCTATGTGCTGGCTTTTGGCAGCTACTCGCGCGGTTTCCTCGAACCCCTGGGACTCCAACTGCCGGTCTACCCCGTCAAGGGCTATTCACTGACGGTGCCGCTGCTCAACCCGGCGCTGGCGCCGCAATCGACCGTACTCGACGAGACCTACAAGGTGGCGGTCACGCGCTTTGACGACCGTATTCGCGTGGGAGGCATGGCCGAACTGGCCGGTTTTGATCTGTCGCTCAACCCGCGCCGCCGCGCCACGCTAGAGATGGTGGTAAGCGACCTGTTTCCCGGCGGCGACCTGCCCAAGGCGGAATTCTGGACGGGCCTGCGCCCCATGACGCCCGACAGTACACCGATTGTCGGCGCCACACCCTACGCCAACCTGCTGCTCAACACCGGCCACGGCACCTTGGGCTGGACCATGGCTTGTGGCTCGGGCAAGCTGGTGGCCGACCTGGCCATGGGCCATACGCCAGAAATCCGCACCGATGGCCTGGCTTTGTCGCGCTACCTCGCGCCTGCCCGCACCCGCGCGGCAGCCCCGCATTCAACCAGCGCGGCCGCGTAGTTCACTCAGTTTCGTCCAGCAAGCTGCGTACGTCGGCGACCAGCGCCTCGACACCGCTGCCGTAACGGTCGTAGACACCCATGCCCCCTGTGTGTCATAGATGTAGTTGGCGGGCGCTTGCCATCGACCTTCTGTCGTCCTTGGCCCCATCGCCTACTTGGCCGACGCCGCATCGTGGAACAGCGCTGGCTCAAGGTCCACGATGATGGTTCGGGCCGCATGAGCACCGGGCACATCCGCCAGATTGAAGTGGCGGCCATGAAAGAAACGAAAAAGTCGCTGGCGGACTTCACCTGCGCGTCGGGCGGGCCCACCGGCGCCGCCCTTTGTGGCATGAACTCGCCAGCCTTTTTCTCTCCTTGTCGTCGACGGCAGGCGATACAGGGCAGAGTGCGGCCAAAAGGCACGCCGTGCACCCTCAGTCCTTGACGAATGCCGTCATCTCGACACCCTCTGCCGCCTCAAAGGCCTGCATCCGCTCAATCAGTTTGGCACTGAGCACCTGATCGACCCCCAGAAGAAGCACGCCGCCAGAACGTGTGAACTCCCTCGCCAGAACCATTCCCGGCTCCAGTTCCGACAACAGGCATTCGCGTTGGCGCACCACAGGCTTGGGTGGCGCTGTCGTCACAACGACCAAAGCATCGAGCACTTGGGGGTCGTAGCGCTTGCCGCGGTCCTTTTCCAAGGCCTGCCGTGCTTCTTCAGGCGTAAAACGCAGGGCGGAAAATGTACCGATCTGCAGGCTGTCATAGTCATTGGCCACTGCCAGCAGCCGTGCACCCAGCGGAATATCGATCCCGCGCAGACCATCCGGAAACCCCTGCCCGTCAAATCGTTCATGGTGGTGGCGCACCAGCTTGGTCACGGGAGCCAGTTCCTCCAGCGCCATCAAGGCGCTCTCCCCATCCAATGGATGCTTGCGGTAGATCAGCAGATCCTCCGGATTCATGGTCCGTACGGGGCGGGTCAGCAAGGTATCCGTAAACCCGATCTTTCCAATATCGTGCAGCATGCCTGCGACGAACACGTTCTGCACCCCCATGTTGTTCATCCCCATGTGAATGGCCATGGAGCGCGCTACAGCGGCCACCCGGCGCGAGTGACCGGCCAGTATGGGATGGCGCATTTCCATCAAGGTGGAAAATATTTTCACCGCGGTAAGAAAGCTCTGCTTGACCTTTTCATTCGCTTTCTGCAGATCGGCTGTGCGCGCCTGCACCTTGGTTTCCAAAGATTCGTTGAGCTCGCGCAACGCCTCGTTCTGCTCCTGCGTGAGGGCCTCCAGGCGCTCCTTTTCGCGCTTCAGTGCCTTTCCATCGAGGGCCTGGCGCACGGTAAGCACCATGTCGCCGTCGGTCCACGGCTTGGTGATGTAGCGATAGATTTCGCCCTGATTGATCGCCTCGATAGTGGAGCCGATGTCGGCATAGCCGGTGAGAAGAATGCGTACCGCGTCCGGCCACTCTTGCTTGACCGCCTTGAGAAACTGGGCTCCGTCCATGTGCGGCATGCGCATGTCGGAGATGACCAGATCCACCGTCTCGCTGCGCAAAATCTCCAGCCCCTGCGCACCACTCTCGGCCACCAGCACCCGGTAACCGCAGGGACGAAAAAGCCGCCGCAGCGCAGAAAGAATATTGGGTTCGTCATCGACACACAGCACGGTACTGGGCGCCTCTGCGCTGTCCTGCTCAGACATGCTCCGTCTCCGTCTCTGTGGCCGGTGCGGGTTGGGCAATAGGAAGCTCGATACGGAACACCGTGCCCTTGCCCACCTGGCTCTGCACCGTGATCCGGCCATGGTGCTTTTGAATGATGCCGTAGGTGAGCGACAGCCCCAAACCGGTTCCTTTGCCCACCGCCTTGGTGGTAAAAAAAGGATCGAAGATTTTCTGCTGAATTTCTTGTGGAATACCGCCTCCATCGTCCGCAAATTCCAGCCAGGCCCAGTCGCCAGCGGTTCCCGTGCGAATGGTGATACACCCGCGCTCCTGATCCATGGCATGTGCGGCATTGACCAGTAGATTCATGAACACCTGGTTGAGTTGCGACGGCAGGCATTCGACCGGCGGCAAAACCCCATACTCCTTCACCACATCGGCCTTGTACTTGATCTCGTTGTTGACAATGTTCAGCGTGGAGTCGATACCGTGGTGCAGATCGGCGGTCTGCCATTCCTGGCTGCTGTCCACACGGGAAAAATCCTTTAGATCCTGCACGATCTTCTTGACGCGGGTGATGCCCTCTTGCGATTCGCTGATCAGCGACGGAATGTCCTCACGCAGGAACTCGACGTCCATTTTCTTGCGCAGGGCGTCAATGTCGGCCGTGCTCGGCAACTTCTCGTAAGCCGTCAAAAGGGCCAAGAGATCGTCCAGATAGTTCCGCAGCGAACCAATATTGGAGTGCACATACCCGATCGGGTTGTTGATCTCATGGGCCACCCCCGCAGCCAGTTGACCGATGGAAGCGAGCTTTTCCGACTGCGCCAGCTGCGCCTGTGCTTGCGTGAGTTGCTGG
>JAUYGP010000213.1 GCA_030690515.1 Giesbergeria sp. | reverse complement strand
CTGGTGCACGAAGTGACCAGCCCGCAGGCCTTTGAAGGCCTGCGCCAGACCGGTCGCAAGGTCTGGCGCGCCAGCTCCATCGTGGCCACCGCCGACCACAACACCCCCACCACCGGCTGGGAGCAGGGTTACGACGGCATTACAGACCCGATCAGCAAAGAACAGATCACCACGCTGAACGACAACATGGCGCACATTTCGCCTGCAGCGTTCTTCCCCTTCATGCACAAACGCCAGGGCATCGTGCACGTCATTGGCCCTGAAAACGGCGCCACCCTGCCCGGCATGACCGTGGTTTGCGGCGACAGCCACACCAGCACCCACGGCGCGTTTGGCGCACTGGCCCACGGCATTGGCACCAGCGAAGTCGAACACGTGATGGCCACGCAAACCCTGTTGGCAAAAAAGGCCAAGAACATGCTGGTACAGGTCGATGGCACGCTGGCCCCCGGCATCACCGCCAAAGATGTGGTGCTGGCCATCATCGGCAAGATCGGCACCGCCGGTGGCACGGGTTACACCATTGAATTTGCGGGCAGCGCCATCCGATCCTTGAGCATGGAAGGCCGCATGACCGTGTGCAACATGGCCATCGAGGGCGGCGCACGCGCAGGCCTAGTGGCGGTGGATGACAAGACGATTGAATATGTCAAGGGCCGCCCACTCTCGCCCACGGGCGTGGAATGGGACCAGGCCATGCAGTATTGGAAAACGCTGCACTCGGATGCCGACGCCACTTTCGACACCGTGGTCAAACTCAACGCGACCGAGATCGTTCCGCAAGTCACCTGGGGCACCTCGCCCGAGATGGTGCTGGGTATTGACGCCCGCGTACCCGACCCCGACAAGGAAAAGGACGCCAGCAAGCGCGGTGCTATCGAGCGGGCGCTCACCTACATGGGCCTGCAGCCGGGCAAGCCCATCAACGACATCACCATCGACAAGGTGTTTATCGGCTCGTGCACCAACAGCCGCATCGAAGACATGCGCGAAGCCGCTGCCGTGGTCAAAAAGCTGGGCCGAAAAGTCGCCAGCAACGTGAAGCTGGCCATGGTCGTACCTGGCTCAGGCCTGGTGAAAGAGCAGGCTGAGCGCGAAGGCCTCGACAAGATTTTTGTCGCCGCAGGCTTTGAGTGGCGCGAGCCGGGCTGCAGCATGTGCCTGGCCATGAACGCCGACCGGCTCGAACCTGGCGAGCGCTGCGCCAGCACCAGCAACCGCAACTTCGAAGGACGCCAGGGCGCCGGGGGCCGCACGCACCTGGTCAGCCCTGCCATGGCCGCTGCTGCTGCCGTGCATGGCCACTTTGTCGACATTCGCCAGTTCGCTTGACCATCCGCCTGACTAAAGGAGACTCGCCATGAAAAAGACCGCAACCCTCATCGCCCTGTCACTGGCCTTTGTGCTGGTCGGCTGCAACACCGTCAAGGGCGTGGGCCAAGACGTACAGCGTGCCGGTGGTGCCCTCGAACGCGCCGCCAACAAATAAACACCCCGCCATGCAGAAATTCACCACCCTCAAGGGCCTCGTGGCCCCCATGGACCGCGAGAACGTCGATACCGACGCCATCATCCCCAAGCAGTTCTTGAAATCTATCAAGAAAACCGGCTTTGGCGTGAACCTGTTTGACGAATGGCGCTACCTGGACCACGGCGAGCCGGGCCAGGATCCTGACAGCCGCAAGCCCAACCCCGACTTTGTGCTCAACCAGCCGCGCTACGCTGGCGCCTCCGTCCTGCTGGCGCGCAAGAACTTTGGCTGCGGCTCCAGCCGAGAACACGCGCCCTGGGCACTGGACCAGTACGGCTTTCGCTGCGTGATCGCGCCCAGCTTTGCCGACATTTTCTTCAACAACTGCTTCAAGAACGGCCTGCTGCCCATTCAATTGTCCGAGGCCAAGGTGGCGCAATTGTTTGACGAAGTGCTGGCCTTTCCTGGCTACCAACTCACCATTGACCTGGAACGCCAGGTCATCGTGCGCCCGCAAGGCGAGGAGATCCCGTTCGAGGTACAGGCCTTCCGCAAATACTGTTTGCTGAACGGCTTTGACGACATCGGCCTCACCCTGCGCCAGTCCGACAAAATCCGCGCCTTTGAAGCCCAGCGCCTGGCCACCAAGCCTTGGCTGGCGCATTCGATGGTGTCCTAAAATTTAAGAAAAATCGGCCTCTAGCGCTTATGGGATAAGCGCTAGCAGCTATCAAAATAAAAGTAATTCATGAAAATCGCAGTTTTGCCCGGTGACGGCATTGGCACCGAAATCGTCGCCGAGGCCGTCAAGGTCCTCGAAGTGCTCGACCTGCAGTTCGAGATGGAATCCGCCCTGGTCGGTGGCGCCGCCTTTGACGCCCATGGCCACCCCTTGCCCGATGCCACCCTCCAACTCGCCAAGGATGCCGACGCCATCCTGTTTGGCGCCGTGGGTGACTGGAAATACGACACGCTCGACCGGCCTTTGCGCCCCGAGCAGGCCATCCTGGGCCTGCGCAAGAACCTGGGCCTGTTCGCCAACTTTCGCCCCGCCATCTGCTACGAGCAACTGGTGGGCTCGTCCAGCCTCAAACCCGAGCTGATTGCGGGCCTCGACATCCTCATCATCCGCGAGCTGACCGGCGACATCTACTTCGGCCAGCCCCGCGGCCGCCGCATGGCCACCGACGGCCACTTCCCCGGCGCCGAAGAAGCCTTCGACACCATGCGCTACAGCCGCCCCGAGATCGAGCGCATCGCCCACGTCGCGTTCCAGGCCGCGCGCAAACGGAGCAAAAAGGTCACCAGCGTGGACAAAGCCAACGTGCTGGAGACCTTCCAGTTCTGGAAGGATGTGGTCACCGAGGTGCACGCCCAGTATCCTGACGTGGAACTGCAGCACATGTACGTGGACAACGCCGCCATGCAGCTCGTCAAGGCACCCAAGGCGTTTGACGTGATCGTGACAGGCAACATGTTTGGCGACATCCTCTCGGACGAAGCCTCCATGCTCACCGGCTCGATCGGCATGCTGCCATCGGCATCGCTCAACAGCAAGAACCAGGGCCTGTACGAACCCAGCCACGGCAGTGCACCCGACATCGCTGGCAAGGGCGTGGCCAACCCCCTGGCCACCATCCTCAGCGCTGCAATGATGCTGCGCTTCAGCCTGAACCAGGAAGAAGCCGCCCAGCGCATTGAAGCGGCCGTGCAGAAGGTGCTGGCCCAAGGCCTGCGCACGCCGGATATCTACAGCGCTGGCACGACCAAGGTGGGCACGTCAGAGATGGGGGATGCGGTGGTGCGGGCGCTGGGCTGACATCTCGCCCATCCCTGGCTCCAACACACAGGCTGTCTGATCGACAGCCTGTTTTCGTTTTTGGCCCGGAAGGCGTGCGTTGCAGACCCCTTCTTCGGCCCTACGGCTTGCACTACAATCACGGGCTATGTGTACCGCCCGCCCGTTCACCCTGAACACCGCCCCTGCCGTTCTGGCATCCGCGGCTGCGCGCGCAAGCACCACCAAAACCACGACCATTAAGGGCTGATCCAGCTCCGGTTCGTCGTGCGCCCTCCCTGGCCAGACGAGCCGGGGCAAAACAGTCTGGTCTGCACTGTTTTTTAACTTGATAGGGGCGTTGAAATGAGCAAGTTGGTAGGACTCGTCGGCTGGCGCGGCATGGTTGGCTCGGTTCTGATGGACCGTATGGTGCAAGAGAAGGACTTCGATCTGATCGAGCCGGTGTTCTTCTCCACGTCGAACGCCGGTGGCAAGGCCCCGGCGCAGGCCAAGAACGAGGCTACGCTGCAAGACGCGTTCAACATCGAAGCGCTCAAGCGCTGCGAAATCATCATCACAGCCCAAGGGGGCGACTACACCAACGAGGTCTACCCCAAGCTGCGCGCTGCAGGCTGGGCTGGCCACTGGATCGACGCTGCGTCTTCCCTGCGCATGGAAAAAGACGCCGTCATCGTGCTCGACCCGGTCAACATGCCGGTCATCAAGAACGCACTGGCCCACGGCGGCAAGGAATGGATTGGCGGCAACTGCACCGTGAGCTGCATGCTGATGGGCGTGGGCGCCCTGTACAAGGCGGGCCTGGTCGAGTGGATGAGCACACAGACCTACCAGGCGGCATCCGGCGGCGGCGCGCAGCACATGCGTGAGCTGCTCACGCAATACGGTACGCTGAACGCCGAAGTGAAGGCGCTGCTCGATGACCCCAAGAGTGCCA
>JAUYGP010000208.1 GCA_030690515.1 Giesbergeria sp. | reverse complement strand
GCACCACCTTGCGCTCGACCGGCACCAGCTGGCCATCGTCCCGCAGCACGCTGCTCATGGAATGGATGCCGCGTGCCAACCCCTCGGCACTCTCGGACCAGAAACAGTGGTCCTCAGGGGTAGCAGCAAGACGCTCGACCGGTGCCCCGATCAGCGCGGCACGCGTCCACCCAACCAACTGGGCAGCACGCTGGTTGGCAAAGACAATGGTGCGCGTGCCCGCATCCACCAGCCAGACGGCTTCCTGCAATCCGTCGAATGCCGCTTGCCAGAGACTCTGTTGGGCGCCTGCGCTCACGTCCTTTCCCCGGCAGCAGCCTGGTTCACGGCTCTTTCGAAAAAGTAACAGATGCGCTTGCGTGGAGAAAGGTACTCGAGAGCGTCCCGGGGAAGCTGCGACGGCCGCAGGCTGCGCCGAATGCCCAGTTCTGGCATGGTTTCCAGATCCAGAATCAAGGCCTCGTCCCGTGGTACACGGGCATCGTGAACAATCACACGAGGGCGCAAAGGGCGCGACGAGTTGACCGACACCACCATGGCATAGCGGTCATTGACCAATTGCACCACCGAGCCCGGGGGATAGACGCCCATCATGCGGATGAAGGTATTCAACACGACCGCATCAAAACAACCCTTTTGCTGGGCAAACATGATGGAAAGGGCTTCATGCGGCGTCAAGACTGTCGTACTGCGACCCGGATTGCACAAGCGCTCGTAGTGATTCACCAGCGACAGGGTTCGCCCGGCCTGGCATAACTCTTCGCCCTTGAGCCGCAGGGGGAAGCCGCTGCCATCGGCCATCTCGTGGTGCTGCGCAATCGCCAGCAACACTCGACTGGACAAACCCATGCTCTGCCCCAGACGCACAGATTCGCCCACATGACTACGGTAGCGGGCTTGCTCCGCAGGCGTCATTCCCACTTGCGGGCCATTCGCCGAATCAGGCAAGCGCATCTTGCCAATATCGTGCAACAACGCGGCCATGCCTAGATCCTGCATGCCCTCGGGCGACAACCCTTGTGCCTTGCCCATCAGCAGGCACAGAACCATAACGTTGACTGGGTGCAAGGCATTGCGCTCACCCACGCCCTCAGAGAGCAGGCTGATGACGGATTCGGCGTTTTCCAGCAGTTCCTGCACACAGTCGGTCACCAGCGCCTCACTTTCGAGCCGCGCCAGGGTGGGGCCACCTTCCACCTTTTCCACGAGTTTGCGGTAATTGCGTGTGGCAGCCATGAAACGCTGGTCACAGGCATCCAGTCGCCGATGCTGGTCCAGCAATTGGAGGCGCAGCCGTAGGGCCGAGTCTTCCGGCTCTACGGCCAGAGACGCGACTGCAGCGCCGTTGTGCTCGGGCTGCGCTTCAGGGATGGTGGCGGCCTTCTCCAGCGACCCAATCGAGGGCGCAGGGTCGCTTTTGGCGGGAACGTAACGGACTTCTGCCAGACCCAGTCCACGCAGGATTTCGATCTGGGATTCCGACGCAATGCGAAAGCTACTGACAGGAAACGGATGGCTCATCCAGTTCAGTCCGAGCTGGATGTACATACCAATACGCAATTGGTCTATAGCGATAGGTATAGCGGTGTTGTCATCCATTGCAGAGGTGCGTCGCGGAAAAGGCCCGTGAAAGGAATGCTCGCGCCATTATCAAGCCATCCGGAGATACTTTTGCTGACATTGCACCAATGGCGCTTTTGCGCAACAAAGGGAGCAGAACGGACGCTGCTATTGGCAGATCAGCGACGGCCGATACACCAGATCCATCCAAAGGGCCCAGCAGGCAACCCCCATCAGTAAAAGACCCGCAAATCGGGTGCCCCAACTGGCGCGCAGCACATTCATGCGTACACGCACGTGCTGCCACAGCCACGGGCCGGCCAACAGCCACACGCCGCTACCCACGCCAAACAAGGCCATGCTCAGCGCCCCCTGCCACGCGCCGCCACTCAGTGCCGCCACCAACAAGGCCGAATACAGCAAACCGCAGGGCATCAAGGCCCACAGGAATCCGGTAACGAAAACACCTCCCGGCGCCCGCACCAAGGGTTGGACGCGGCTCCACACGCTGCGGCCAGCCTGCTCAACCCATACCGGCTGGCGCGCCTGCAGCACCATCATCAAACCCCAGGCGAGCACGGCCACGTGCATGAGCGTCCAGACCGGCCGCAGGGCCGCCGTGTGTTGCGTCATCCAGGCCAGACTCTGCATGGCCAGGGCGGCCAGGGCGCCCACCGTGGCATAGCCCAGCAAACGCCCGCAGTGGTATGCCACCAGTCTGCGGCCCAGGCGGCCCGGACGGGGCATCCACTGCAATGGGTGTTCGTTGACCTGGCCCGTCTCCTGTGCCATGGCTTGACCGGTCACCACGGAGCAAGGGGCCGCACACATGGCAAGGCAATGGGGCCCGCCCGCGAGCCCCATGAGCAACGCGGTCGAGGCCAAGGATGCCAGCATGGAGGTTAGGGCCTGTTCACACTATTTTTGTCTGTGCGAACAGGCCCTAGATGATGCGGGAAAACCGTGCCCGGTTCTTGTCAGCCTGCAGATACCGGTCAAACACCATGGCAATGCCCCGCACGAAGTACCAGCCCATGTCCGTGACCTCGACTCCGTCGGGCCCCATGACGACGAGGCCTTGCACTGCCATCTCCTTCAACTGCTCCAGCTCAGGCGCGAAGTAAGTGCGGAAATCGATCAGCCAGGACTGCTCCATGGGTTCGAAAAGCAGCTCTCCCTGGCACATCAAGGCCATGATGACGGCGCGCCGCACCAGATCGTCACGCGTCAGTGCCAGGCCGCGTACCACCGGCAGGTGCCCCTGGTTCAGCCGGTCGTAGTAGTCGTCCAGGGTTTTGGCATTCTGGCTGTAGGTGGCTCCCACGCGGCCAATGGCAGAAACCCCCAGGGCAATCAGGTCGCAGTCGGGCTGCGTGCTGTAGCCCTGGAAATTGCGGTGCAGACGCCCCGGGCGCTTGGCAATAGCCAGTGCATCCTCGGGCAAGGCGAAATGGTCCATGCCCACATACACATAGCCCGCCGCGCTGAATGCTTCGAGCGAACGGGAAAGCATAGACACCTTGGCAGACGCCATGGGCAAATCGGCCCAGACAATGCGCCGCTGCGGCTTGAAACGCTCGGGTAAATGCGCGTAGGCATAGAGTGCAATGCGATCCGGACGCAGCTCGGCCACCTGTGCCAGCGTGCGATCAAACGAATCCGGGGTCTGCTTGGGCAGGCCGTAGATCAGATCCACGTTGATAGAGTCAAATCCAATGGCGCGCGCCGACGCAACCAGGGAAAAAACCTGCTCCGTCGGCTGGATACGGTGCACGGCCTTCTGCACTTCGGGATCGAAATCCTGCACACCGAAGCTCAGGCGGTTGAAGCCCAGTTCATGCAGCAGCGCCAGCCGATCGGCATCGACCGTGCGGGGATCGACCTCGATCGAGTATTCGCCCCCCGGAACCAACGTGAAATTAGCGCGCAGCATGCCCATGAGGTCACGCAACCCCTCATCAGAGAGGAAGGTCGGAGTGCCGCCACCCAAGTGGATCTGGCTGACCACCTGACCCACGCCGCAGTGCGCCGTGTGCAACTCAATCTCGCGGTTCAGATAGCGTAGATAGACGTCTGCACGGTCATGGTGCTTGGTAATGATCTTGTTGCAGGCGCAGTAATAGCACAGCGACTCGCAAAACGGAATGTGAACGTACACCGACAATGGCAAAGCCTTGCCAACAGAGCTTTGCCGGCGTTGTTGCAGTGCCAGCACGTACTCATCCTCACCGAAGGCATCGACAAAACGGTCGGCGGTGGGGTACGAGGTGTAACGGGGTCCCGATACATCAAACCGGGTGAGCAATTCAGGGGTTACAACGGTCATGTGGTTCCTAGCTAGCTTTCCTAATGTGCTTCAGAATACCGGTTTACATCTTGATTTTGGTCAAGCGCCCGTGAGGGCTACTGACTCTGTTCAGGCAAAAATGCAGAATGGGTGATAATTTGACCTATGTCAGCCTCACCCCGCATCCCCATCGTCCCCGCATTCCAAGCCGACGAGTCTTCGGGCACTTTGCCTGAAGCCGCGCAGGCTCCGGTTCACATGACGCCGCAGGCGTTCAAGGTTGCGTGTTCAAACTGCAATTTGCGTGAATTGTGCATGCCAGTGGGTCTGAACGACGAACAACTCAAACGCATTGACGATGTGGTGGCGGTGCGGCGAAAGATCAAGCGCGGCACCACGCTGTTCCGCAATGGCGAGCAGTTCACCTCGCTGTTTGCCATACGCACAGGCTTCTTCAAAACCTGCGTGGCGACCGAGGACGGGCGCGACCAGGTCACAGGCTTTCAGATGGCAGGCGAGATTATTGGCCTGGACGGCATCGTGAACGACCACCATACCTGCGATGCCGTGGCGCTCGAAGACGCCGAAGTCTGCGTTATGCCCTTCGACCGCATTGAAGAACTGTCGCGCGAAGTCAACGCCCTGCAACACCACGTGCACAAGATCCTGAGCCGCGAAATCGTGCGCGAGCACGGCGTGATGCTGCTGCTAGGCAGCATGCGCGCCGAAGAGCGACTAGCGGCCTTTCTGCTCAACCTGGTGCAGCGCCTGCATGCACGCGGGTTCTCGCAGTCGGAACTGGTGCTGCGCATGACGCGCGAGGAAATCGGCAGCTACCTGGGCCTCAAACTCGAAACCGTGAGCCGCACCTTCTCCAAATTTGTCGAAGAAGGCATCGTCGAGGTCAAGCAGCGCCATGTGCGTATTTTGAGCCCCGATGCCCTCAAACGCATCGTTAATAGCCAGCAAGCCTGTCACTAGCAAGAGCGCCGCCATGGCAATGCTGCAACATGGCGAAGCAAAAAAACCCCGTACCCGCTTGGAAAGCCGATTTTTTCCCAGTAGCATCCCGTATGCCAGTGGAAAAGCAGGTTTTCGCTGGTGCAATGACCCATCCCAACAAGGAAAACCCCAACATGGCAACTGCAAAAAAAGCCCCGGCCACACCAGCCGCTGCTGCCAAGACCGCTGCTCCCGCCAAGAAGCGCACCCCTAACGCAGCGTTCATGAAGGCCCTGACGCCCAGCCCCGCGCTGGCGGCTGTGGTAGGCGCAGCTCCCCTGCCCCGCACCGAGATCATCAGCAAGCTGTGGGTCTACATCAAGGCAAACAACCTGCAGGACGCCGCGAACAAACGCATGATCAATGGCGACGCCAAGCTCAAGGAAATCTTTGGCAAACCCCAAGTCTCCATGTTCGAAATGGCTGGCCTCATTGGCAAGCACGTGAAGTAACAAGTTCCTGCACCCCGAAAAGCCGGCTTTGCCGGCTTTTTTTCGTCTGTTTGATTTGATCCTGTGGTGAAAATACATCAATGCGAATAATAATGACTATCGTTTGATTTAACATCCTTGTGCGCATACCCGCACAGCCACGCCTTTGCCAGCCACTGCTTCGCGCTTCCCATTCCCAATCCACGGAGGCCACTTTGGCAAAGAACCGCACGCTGCGTCCCACTGCGCTTTCGCACAACGCACACACCCCTGCTCCACAGCAAAAACACACACCAGCCGCCGACAAGGCCCTGGTACCCCTGGGTGCGCTGATGCTCGCGGCCTCCATGGGCAGCTGGGCGCAAACAGCCGATACCGCAGCCACCCTGTCCACCGTCACCGTGAAAGACACGGCCGAAATCCAGAGCAAGGACACCGTGCGCGTGAAGAAGACCACGGTGGGCAAGGGCAAGCAGGACATCCGCGACATCCCCCAATCGGTCACGGTATTCACCGAAAAGCTGATGGCCGACCGCAACCAGGACGACTTCCGCGAAGTGCTGCGCACCACGGCGGGCGTGACCTTCCAGGCGGGCGAAACCGGTGAGGAAGACGTGCGCCTGCGCGGCTTCTCGCTAGGCCAGGCGGGCGACATCTACACCGATGGCATGAAGGATGCCCCCCTGTACGAACGCGATACGTTCAACCTTGACCGCGTGGAAGTACTCAAGGGCTCTGCCTCCATGCTGTTCGGCAAGGGATCGACCGGCGGCGTCGTCAACCAGGTCAACAAGGCACCGCTGCCCATCGACCAGCACGAAGTCTCCTACACGCTGGGCACAGGGCAGCAGCATCGCATCACCGGCGACTTCAACCTCAAGACCGGGGAAGACGCCGCCCTGCGCCTGAACGCCATGGTGCACAACGCCGACAACCACGGCGCCCGCCAGAACAAACGCGGCATTGCACCCACCTTTGCCTGGGGCATCGGCACACGCGACGAGTTTTCCATCGGCCTGTATGCGCTGGATGTCAAAGGCCGCCCCAACTACAACCATCCCTGGATCAGCGACAACGGCAAGATCGTGCCCACGCTGCCCGCCCGCAACTACTATGGTCTGAACAGCGACTATCTGAACACCTCGTCGCAGTACCTGACGCTGGGCCATATCCACCGTTTTGGCGATGGCGGCGAGCTGCAGACGCGCTTGCGCCACGGCACGTACGAGCGCGACCTGCTCGCCAGCACCATCGGCTTTGCCGCGCCCCGCCCCACCGCACTGGACCAGATCCATGACAGTACCGCACTCACACGCGGCTCCAAGGGCCGCGTTGGCGAGAGCACACTGACCCAGCTGCAGAGCGACTACACGAACGCGTTCGTCTGGGGCGGCAAAAAGCACGACATCATCACCGGCGTCGACTTCTACAACGACGATGCCCTGCGCAACTCCAGCTACGCCAACCCCACGGCACGCCCCGGCACCACGGTGGGCACACCCAACAATGGCGACAGCGTGGCCGATGGCCGCGCACCCGTGGCCTTCAACACCTTCAAGGCCCAGAACCTGGGGCTGTACCTGCAGGACACCCTGTCGTTGAACTCGACCGTCAAGCTCATCGGCGGACTGCGCTACGACCAGTTCAAGGCGTCCTACCGCAGCGCTACCGGCGCGCTCACCAATGAGCAATCCGAAGGCCTGTGGAGCCCGCGCATCGGCGCCCTCTACCAGCCCGACGAACTGAGCAGCTACTACGTCTCCTACGGCACCTCGTACAACACCTCGGGCGACACCTACCAGTTCGGCATCAACCTGAACAACAACACCAGCCGCACGGCCCAGACACCGCCCGAAAAGAGCCGCAACATCGAGATTGGCGCCAAGTTCGAACTGTTCGAAAAGCGTGCCTTGCTGGGCGTTTCGGCCTTCTACAGCGAAAAATTCAACGAACGCAACACCGACCCCGATGTGGCCGCAGTGCAAGAACTGCTGTCCGGGGCGCGCCACGCGGCCGGCATGGAATTCAATCTAGCGGGGCGCTTTACGCCGAAGTGGGAGATCTTCTTCAACCACACCTGGATCCCCAGCGCCAAGATCGACAAGAGCAACGTCGCCCTGAACGCTGCCGGTACCGGCGCGCAGGTGCAAGGCGACCGCACCGCACTCACACCCCGGCACAGCGGCAGCGTGTGGTCCACCTACGCGCTCATGCCCAAACTGCGCGTGGGTGCGGGCCTCACCTACCGGGGCAGCCAGAACCCCGAAGGCGCCCGCCACATGACGGCCGCCGGCTTTGCCACGGTGGATGCCATGGCCGAGTACAGCTTTGACGACAAGACCTCGCTCAAACTCAGCGTAACCAACCTGGCCAACAAGCTGTATGCCGATACGCTGTACCGCGGCTTCTACGGCCCAGGCGCTGCGCGCTCGGTGCAACTGACGCTGAAGACACGCTTCTAAGCCCCTAAGCCCCTGCCTGGCGCATCCACCATGTTCTTGCATCTCAAAAACATTCTCACCCCCCAAGAGGTCGTCACCGCCCGCAGCCTGCTCGGTGACAACGCCCCCTGGGTGGACGGACGCAGCAGCGCAGGGGTGCAGGCGCTGGCGCACAAGCGCAACGAGCAACTCGCGCAGGACAGTGCCCAGACGCAGCAACTGCGCGCCCTGGTGCTGGCCGCACTGCAGCGCGACCCGCTGTTCTTTTCCGCCGCGCTGCCCAAGAAAATATTCAACCCGCTGTTCAACCGCTACAGCGGCGAGAGCAACTCCTACGGCCCTCATGTGGACGGCGCCGTGCTGCGCTCCAAGGTGCCCGACCAATGGGTGCGCAGCGACATTTCCTGCACCCTGTTCCTCACCGACCCGCAGGACTACGACGGCGGCGAGCTGCTCATGCAGCACCCGCAGGGCGAGCGCGCCGTGCGGCTGCCTGCGGGCGACATGGTGCTCTACCCCAGTTCCACCGTGCACCAGGTCACACCCGTCACGCGCGGTGCCCGCGTGGCCAGTTTCTTCTGGGTCGAAAGCATGGTGCGCTCGACCGAGCAGCGCCAGCTGCTGTTCGACATGGACATGGATTTGCTCAAGCTGCGCAGCGCCCTCGGCGAAAGTGCCCCTGCAGTGGTCGGACTGACCGGCACCTACCACAACCTGCTGCGCATGTGGGCCGACGCATGATTCAAAAACAATAGCTGTCAGCGCTTGATGGTATTACCCTGGAAGCCATTTTGACCAATATTTCCGCCTCCCCGCTGCAGCGCCAGCCCCTCCCCGAAGACGCCGTCGCACTGGCCGATCACGAGCGGTATGCGCGCCAGCGCCTGGACGACACGGCCTGGGCTTACTTCAGCGGCGGCGCCGCCGACGAAATCACGCTGCGCGCCAACCGCAGCGCCTGGGACGGGCTCACCCTGCAGCCGCGCGTGCTGCGCTCCCTGTCCGCGGGCCACACCCGCACCACCCTGCTGGGGCGCACGCTGGCCCACCCCATCCTGCTGGCCCCGGTGGCCTACCAGCGGCTGGCCCACCCCGATGGTGAACGGGCCAGCGCCTACGCCGCCGCCGCACTGGGGGCAGGCATGGTGCTCAGCACCCAGGCCAGCACGCCGCTGGAAGAAGTGGCCCAGGTCTTCCTGGACGATCCGGGGCGTGGCCCGCTGTGGTTTCAGCTCTACCTGCAGCACGACCGGGGCTTTACCCGCGCACTGGTGCAGCGCGCCGAGGCCGCAGGCTACGAAGCCCTGGTGCTGACGGTAGACGCCCCCGCCAGCGGTGCCCGCGACCGCGAACGCCGCGCCGGTTTTCGGCTACCGCCCGGCATGGCCGCCGTCAACCTGGCCGGGCTGGCGCCACCGCCGTCCCTGCCGCAGGCCGCCGACGGCACCCGCCTGCTGTGCCAGGGCCTCGTCGAACACGCGCCCACCTGGGACGATGTGCAGTGGCTGCAATCGCACACGCGACTGCCGGTGCTGCTCAAAGGCGTACTGCACCCACAGGATGCGCTGCAGGCCGCCGCACTGGGCGTGGCCGGTCTGATCGTATCCAACCACGGCGGCCGCACGCTTGATACCGCACCCGCGTCAGCCCACGCGCTGGCACGGATCGCAGACGCCCTACAGGGCGCCCTGCCGCTGCTGGTCGATGGCGGCATCCGCCGCGGTACCGATGTGCTCAAGGCCTTGGCACTGGGCGCCAGCGCCGTGCTGTTGGGTCGCCCCGCCATTTACGGGCTGGCCACGGCGGGCGCCACCGGGGTGGCCCATGTGCTGCGCCTGCTCTGCGACGAACTGGAAATGGCCATGTCGCTCACAGGCTGCGCCACACCGGCCCAGGCCAGCCGCGCTTTGCTGGAGTTTTCTGAGTCTCAACCACCCCAAGGATCAACTCATATTGCTAATGCGATGGATTCGCATTTATAATCAGCCCACCCCTTCACCGCCCACTGCCATGATCGTCTGTGTCTGCCGCCGGATCTCTGACCGCGAAATCGCCCGCCACGCCCGTGCGGGCATGGGCTTTGACGAAATCCAGTTCGAACTGGGCGTGGCCACCCAGTGCGGCCGGTGTGAAGCTTGTGCGCGTGATGTGGTGGCCCAGTGCCAAAGCAGCCATCCAGTTGCTGCGTTGCACAATACAGCGGTGTGCACGCCTTCGGCCTGTGCCTGTGCGGGTTGAGTCGCCGTGGCGCTTTTCACTACACTGCTGATCTGCCTGCTGCTGGTGGCAGGCGCCATGGGCTGGATTCTGCGCCGCTAAGTTTGCGTGTTTTCCCGTCCCAGCGTACGCCAGTATTGCGCTGATTGCTATTAATTTTTATGTCATCCTACGATCGATTCGAGCAACCCGGCGGGCTGAGCCGCACCGCCGTGATCGCCATCGGCGTGGTGCTGCTGCATGTGGGCGGCCTGTGGGCCCTGCAAACCGGGCTGCTGCGCCGCGCTGCGGAAGTGATCGTGCCGGTGGAGTTGCTCAGCCAGTTCATCACCCCGCCCGCGCCCAAGGTGGCGCCGCCCCCGCCCCCTGCGCCCCCGCCGGTGCAGCCCGCGCCCAAAATTCAAAAGCCCCGCCCGGCCCCCAGGCCGGTGGCGGTACCCGACCCCACCCCGACCCCCCACGCACCGATGGGCGTCACCACCCCGCAGCCCCCGGCCCCGCCCATCGAGGCGCCCGTGCAAGTGGCTGCGCCACCCGCACCGCCTGCACCCAAAGCAGCAGAGACTGTCGTCCTCCCATCGAGCAGCGCCGCCTACCTGCAAAACCCGGCGCCCAGCTACCCGGCCATCAGCAAGCGCATGGGCGAGCAGGGCAAGGTGATGCTGCGCGTACTCATTGGTACGGACGGCCTGCCGCAAAAGGTAGAGGTCCAGAAATCCAGCGGTTTCGACCGCCTCGACCGCCAGGCCCAGGACACGGTCAGGCGTTGGCGCTTCGTACCCGGCAAGCGCAACGGCGTGGCCGAAGCCATGTGGTACCAGGTGCCCATCAATTTTGTTCTCGAATAATTTTCAGGAGTTCTCATGGAATCGCAATTCGGCCTTGCCAACGTCTGGACCCAGGGCGACTTCGTCACCCGGGCCGTCGCCATACTGCTGCTGGGCATGTCGCTGGCCTCGTGGATAGTCATACTGGTGAAGGCGCTGGACATCGTCAAATACAAGAAGCACGCCAGCGCGGTGCAAACCTTCTGGCACAGCGAAGACTTTGCCGCCGGGCTGACCCGGCTGGGCAGCGACCCTTCCAACCCCTTCCGCCAGCTCGCCATGGAAGGGCGTGAAGCCACGGCGCACCACCGCAACACAAAGGGCCAGTTGCATGAAAGCCTGGACATCAGCGACTGGATCACGGGCAGCCTGCGCAACTGCATCGACGGCTTTACCGCACGCCTGCAATCGGGCCTGGCGATCCTCGCCTCGGTAGGTTCCACAGCGCCCTTTATCGGCCTGTTCGGCACGGTCTGGGGCATTTACCACGCACTGCTGGCCATCGGCACTTCGGGCCAGTCCACCATTGACAAGGTTGCTGGCCCGATTGGCGAGGCCCTCATCATGACGGCCCTGGGCCTGGCGGTGGCCATTCCGGCCGTGCTGGGCTACAACGCGCTGGTGCGCGGCAACAAGCACATCCTGATCCGCCTCAACAGCTTTGCCCACGACCTGCACGCCTACTTTGTGACAGGCGCCCGCGTGACCGCGCAGGGCGACAGCGGCAACGTGCGTCCGCTCAAGAAAGGGGCCTGACCATGGCCTTCGGTACCCAGGACGAAGCCGATGAGGTGATGAACGAGATCAACATGACGCCGCTGGTGGACGTCATGCTGGTGCTGCTCATCATCTTCATCATCACCGTGCCGGTGATGAAGCACTCGGTGAACGTCGATCTGCCGCGCGCTGCCAACACCGCCGAAGAGGTCAAGCCCGAGACGGTACGCCTGAGCGTGGCGGCCGACGGCGCCTACTACTGGAACGGACAGGCCATCGACGACGCCGAGCTGGCCACCCGCCTGCAGACCGAAGGCGCCCGTGATCCCCAACCCGACCTGCACATTCGCGGGGACCGCGAGGTGCGCTACGAGCGTGTGGCCCAGGCCATGGCCGCTGCCCAGCGCGCAGGTGTGCGCAAGATTGGTTTCGTGACCGACCCCCAAGAATAAAAAACTTCAAAATGTGCTGGACAGTTTATTGAGAATGGTTATCATTGCCAATATCGCACAGCACAGCTTCTTGTTCCATGCACGCCACCACCCTGCACCTTCCTGCCATGTTCAACCAGACTCCATCGGCCGCATCGTCCACCACAGCGCCCCGTGAAGACCATCTTCCCGCCGTGGACAGCCATGCCCTGCTGCAAGGCCAGAAGGCAGTGACCATTCACCACAACGGCGCCCTCTACCGCCTGCAGGCCACCCGCCTGGGCAAACTGATTCTGACCAAATGAGTTTCCGCGCTGCTGCCACAGCAACCTGCGTGCAGGGCGCAATGATCATCGTGGGGCGACTCCCGGACTGACAGCCAAGTCCGCAAGAGTCGTTTTTGCCAGCCAACGGTACTCCCGCGTAGCCAGGCTTTTTTTCCACCCACCCATTAAAAAACCGGCCACTGGCCGGTTTTTTAATGAAAACAGGCTGTAGCGCCCTA
>JAUYGP010000207.1 GCA_030690515.1 Giesbergeria sp. | reverse complement strand
AAGGGCGCTCAAACCAGAAAATGCAACAGCGTTGCACCGCCTGGATTGCCAGCCCCTGTGAGGGAAAGGCGGCAGCCGTGATCGGCTGCCTGGCCAGGACAGATTACTTCTTGCCCTTGCCCTTGCCCTTGGCGGGTGCCGCTGCGGCGTCGACGACAGGAGCCTCGATTTCGACAACGGGCGGTACCACGGACACCAGGGCTGGGTTGTTCTGCGAACCGCGCGTCACGGCAGTCACGCCCTTGGGCAGCTTGACGTCCTTGAGGTGCAGCGAGAAACCCTTCTTCAGGCCGCTCAGGTCCACAGCGATGAATTCAGGCAGGTCGGAAGGCATGCACGCCACGTCCAGCTCGGTCACGATGGGGTTGACCATGCACTTGTCGATCTTGACAGCTGGGGACTCTTCAGCGCCGCTGTAGTGCATTGGCACCTTCATGTGCAGCTTGGTTTTGGCATCCACACGCTGGAAATCGATGTGCAGCACCAGTTGCTTGTAAGGGTGGTATTGCACGTCGCGCAGCAGCACTTTGCTGGCTTGGCCGTTCAATTCCATGTCCAGAACGCTGGAATGGAAAGCTTCCTTCTTCAGGGCGTGCCACAGTGCGTTGTGGTCCAGTTCAATCGCCAGGGGTTCAGCAGAACCACCATAGACGATGGCGGGCGTGCGGCCCGAATTGCGCAGACGGCGGCTCGCACCCGTACCTTGCTTGGCGCGCTCAAAAGCGACGAAGTTCATAAAATTCTCCAGAAAAAGTGCACCGCGACCAGTGTCACTTTCGTTAAGGTAAAAAGCGCCCGCAAGGGGCGCTCCACGCTTTGCTCAGACTCAGAACAAGTTGTCCTGGTCTGCAAACAAACTCATCACCGAGTCGCCGCGGGCAATCCGCTGGATCGTTTCTGCGATCAGCGGGGCCACGGAGAGTTGGCGAATCTTGGCGCAGCCGCGTGCGGCCGTGCTCAAGGGAATGGTATTGGTCACCACGACTTCGTCGAGGGCCGAGCCCTGGGTGATGCGCTCAATGGCAGGGCCCGAGAAAATCGGGTGTGTGCAGTAGGCATAAACCTTTTTGGCGCCACGCGCCTTCAGCACTTCTGCTGCCTTGACCAGCGTACCGGCCGTATCGATCATGTCGTCCATGATGACGCAGTTGCGACCATCGATTTCACCGATCACGTGCATCACTTCACTGACATTGGCCTTGGGACGGCGTTTGTCGATAATGGCCAGGTCGCAGCCGAGTTGTTTGGCCAGCGCACGTGCACGCACGACGCCACCGACGTCGGGCGAAACCACAATCAGGTCTTCGTAGTTTTTCTGGCGCAGGTCGCCCAGCAGCACCGGCGAAGCGTAGATGTTGTCTACGGGAATGTCGAAGAAGCCCTGGATCTGGTCGGCGTGCAGGTCCATGGTCAGCACGCGGCTGACACCAGCAGCCTGCAACATGTTGGCCACCACCTTCGCGGTGATGGGCACGCGGGTGGAGCGGGGGCGGCGGTCTTGCCGGGCGTAGCCAAAATAGGGGATGACAGCGCTGATGCGTTCCGCCGATGCGCGCTTGAGCGCATCGACCATGATCAGCAGTTCCATCAGGTTTTCGTTGGTGGGTGCGCAGGTGGACTGCACCACGAACACGTCGCGGGCGCGGACGTTCTGGTTGATCTCGACGGTGACCTCGCCGTCGGAAAAGCGCCCCACATGTGCGGCGCCCAGTGTGATACCCAGGTATTGGGCAATTTCAGCTGCCATGCCAGGATTGGCATTGCCGGTGAAAACCATGAAGTCGGGGTGGTTTGCCTGCATGAGCGTCCCAGCGGTCTGAAATTAATGCCTGTACGCGATAAAGATTTGGCAGGGGAGAAAGGATTCGAACCTTTGCATGCTGGAATCAAAATCCAGTGCCTTAACCAGCTTGGCGACTCCCCTACACGGGCCTGCTGCCTTTAGGGCAACAAGCCGAAACTTTCATCTTTTGCCCACCCTGCCAGAGGATGTAGCAATAGATTCTCACACACCCTGACCTGCCATGCGCTTGGAGCGCCATCAAGATCTGCCGTATGTGGCATTTGCGCAAACACCGCGCTTCCTGAGCCCGTCATTCTGCCATGCAATCCGCGGGTTTCAAGCCATTTAAGTGCTTTTCCCACTTCAGGGCATAGGGCCTGAGCAACGTTCTGCAAGTCGTTTCGACCGAAGTCAAAGTGTTCTGCAGCAAAGCCTGAGATTATAGCACTATCAGAATCGCGTTTTAGGTCGAGAGATGAAAAAATCTCCCGGGTATCTAACCCCACTTCGGGCTTGATCACCAGAAACCGGGCCGAAGGCAGCGCATGGGTGTCCGTCAGGGGCCGTATTTTGTCACCAATTCCCTCTACCCAGGCGTTGTGTCCGCATAAAAAAAACGGCACATCCGCACCCAGCTGAACGGCGATGGCTTGCAGTGCCTGCCTGCTCAGATGCAGGTTCCACAGCCGGTTGAGCGACAACAGCACCGTGGCGGCATCGGAGGATCCGCCGCCCATGCCTGCCTGGGATGGAATGCGTTTGAGTACGCCCATGTGTGCGCCGTAGGCGCAGCCTGTGGCGCTTTGCAGTGCCCGTGCGGCACGCACCGCCAGATCGTCGGCCGGCAGGGTGGGGCCCAGGTCTTCGCGGCTGATGTGCCCGTCGGTGCGCAGCGAAAAATGCAGCGTGTCACACCAGTCAATCAGCATGAAGACCGATTGCAGCAGGTGGTATCCATCGGGCCTGCGGCCAGTGATGTGCAGAAAGAGATTCAGCTTGGCAGGAGCCGGGACGTCGTAGAGGGCTTGCATAACATCTGTTTCAGCGATCCAGCGCAATGCGTAGCGTTGTACGAGGCGCCGGATCGTTGCGCTGCGCCACCAGGCGCCCTTTATCTAGCGCCCCCAGGTCTGCCAGCCAGCCGTTAGCGCTGGTCTGGGTGCCTGAAAGCCAATCAAACAGGGCGGCGACGGGAATGGGCGTGCCCGTCGCTTGCAGAAGAAGATCCTCCAAAGAGTTGGACACCTGTGTTTCCCCGCGCGCGCTCAGTCGGGCCTGGCCCGGCTCCCATTGCAGCTGGGCCATCAGGGTGCCCAGGGGGCTGAGCAGCGCTAGTTCACCTTGGGTGGGTGACCCTTGCAACTCAAAACTAGCGGAAAACGACAGTGCTTCCTGTCCTTCGACCTGCAGGGCAATTCGACCGCTCCAGTGGGGGCTGGTCGACGGCGTTGCGGTAGGGATTTGTGCGCATCCGGCCAACCCCAGCAGCAAGCATGCCATCAACCACGCCAATGCCGTCTGCCAAGAGGGGCGAACGGGGGAGGGCGTCGTTTTCGTGTTCGAGAGTGCCTGGCCCATCAGAGCTTGATATTCAGCCGTTTAAGGGTTTCGCGCAGGGTTTCGTTGTCTGGGTTGAGTCGCTTGCTTTCCCTCCAGATAGATCTGGCGCGTTCCTGGTTTCCTTGCGTCCAGAGAACCTCGCCCAGGTGGGCCGCAATGTCTGCATCGGGACGGATACCGAAGGCGGCTTCCAGCAGACGCAATGCTTCGACCGGGTTGCCCAGGCGAAACTCCACCCAAGCCAGACTGTCGGTAATGAAGGGGTCCTTGGGGGCAAAAGTGAGTGCCTTGAGGATCAGTTCTTTGGCCTCCGTGAGCCGTATACCGCGCTCCGCCAACGAATAGCCCAGGGCGTTATAGGCATGGTGGTAGCCGGGTTTGCGCGCCATGATCTGGCGCAGCAGGCGTTCCATGGACGCATGATCGCCATTTTTGTCGGCGAGCATCGCCAGTTCATAGGTCAGGTCGTCGTCGTCCGGCAACTGCTCGACCAATTTTTTCTGTAGGGCATAGGCTTCGCGGTATTTGCGTGCATCGCGTAGCAGTTGTACTTCGGCCATCAGGTTCATGCGCCGGGCGTTGTCGGTGTCGGCGGGAATGCTGTGGATCAGAGCGCGGGCCTCCTTCAGCTTGCCTTGGCGGGCCAGCAGGGATGCGCGACGGGTTTGTGCGCTGTAGAGATCCTGCTCATTCTCAATGTGCCCGAGCCATTGCTCTGCGGCGGCATAGTTGCCTCGTTTCTCGGCAATCTGGGCATGCAGCCGATACGCTGGGGTCATGCTGGCACGACTAGTCGCTGCGTTGCCGGCAGGCTCCACAAGTGCCGAATATCTTTGCAAGGATGCTTCCGCATCGTCCAGGTCGTTGTCCTGGAACTGCAGCGCGGCCTGTGCCATCCAAGCCTGGGGTAGATCGGGTTTCTCGGAGGTCACAAAACCGAGCTGTTGCCGGGCTTCGGTGTAGCGCTGCCATTCCAGTAGCAGGCGGGCGTAGGCCAAGCGGATTTCTGGCGAGGGCTTACCGTCCAGGTAGCGGCGTAGCAGAGGTTCGGCCTCGGTCGCACCTGCTTCCAGAAGCTCCAGTGCCAGTATTGCGGGCTTGTCTTCCAGAGGCGCCAAATCCTGGGCCTTGCGGGCGGCTTCCAAGGCGCCTTGCTGGTTGTCTGACAGCAAGCGCATGCGCCCGACCACTGTCCACGCCGTAGCGCTGACGGCAGGGTCGGAGAGGCTGTTTTGCAGCGCTTTTTCAACCATCGAAGCGGCCAATGCCTTGTCAGAAACCTTGGCGTACAACGGTGGCAGTGCCAGCATGAAGGCGGCGCGGTCCGCAGGCCCATGAAGGGCAAGCACTTGCTGAAGCGGGTCAGCGGATTCGTCGATGCGGTTGAGCGCCACCAGAATCTGTAGCACATAGCGATGGGCGTCGACGGACTGGGGCCACGCGCCTGCCCATGCCTGGGCTGCCGTCAGCGCAGGCTCTCCCGAGCGTGATTGCAGCGCAATATCGACGGCACGCCGGTAGAGCCGTTCATCATTGCCGCGGCGGGCCGCCTCGAGGATGAGTGAGTAGCCCGTAGCCAGGTCGCCCCCCCGGGTCACAATTTCACCGAGCAGTATTTCGTAGAACAGCGTGGCATCTAGAAAAGCGTTCGATGTGGCCGTGTCGTTCTTGGGGATGTCTTGTGACGCAGCAGAAAACTGGGCCCATGAAGGTTTGGCGCCGACCGAAAGGACAATAACCAGCGAGGCTGCCAGAAAGCGAAAAAATGGGACCATCGGGCCATAATAATCCATGCCCGTGAAACGGCGCGAAGGTCTTGCAGCATGCCTGAGTTACCAGAGGTTGAAGTCACGCGCCGAAGTTTCGCTCCCGCTATCGCGGGTGCCCGTGTATTGCGTGTTTTTGTGGGGAAACCCCTGCGTTGGCCGCTGGGATGTGAGCCGGACAGCCTGGTCGGCCGGGTGGTGGTCGGCGTTCGCAGGCGCGGGAAATACCTGCTGCTGGACCTGGATCAGGGGCTTTTGCTGTTGCATCTCGGTATGTCGGGTAGCCTGCGATTCATGCAGGCGGAGTTACCCCCGGGCATCCATGATCACTTTGACTTGGCCACTACGGCAGGTGTTTTGCGTCTGAATGATCCACGGCGTTTCGGGGCCGTGGTGTATGCCGCCAGCGAGCAGTCGTCCGTCGCCAGCAAATTGCTGGGTCGCTTGGGCATGGAGCCGCTTTCCGACGATTTTCGCTACCCTGATTTTCAGGCCGGTTTACGTGGCAGCAGGGCTCCCGTTAAACAGGTCCTGCTGGCGGGGCGCTTGGTAGTGGGTGTCGGCAACATCTACGCCTCGGAGGCTTTGTTTTTGGCGGGTATTCGCCCCACTACATCGGCTGCGCGCATTGGCGCTGTGCGGGCACGCCGCTTGTATGGAGCGATCCGGCAGGTCATGGAGCGGGCCGTGGAGCGAGGCGGTAGTACTTTGCGCAATTTTTCAAGCGCTGATGGCAGCCTTGGCCACTTCCAGAGCGAAGCGCATGTCTATGGTCGGGAGGGTGCGCCCTGTCATACTTGCGGCAACCTCGTGCGCATGGTGCGCCAGGGACAGCGCAGTAGCTATTTTTGCCCCCGCTGCCAACGCACTTGAGGCTTAGATACCACGAAACCTCGTGAACGCGCCGTTTTTGGGGCATGCGATGCTATATTTTGTGCTTATCTGTGGGCAGGCCGCCCATTGAACTCCGGGAGCAAAGTGGGACCTTCATTCAACGAGCAGTTTGAGCAGCACGGGACGTGGCGGCGTGAGTTTGCCCGACAACTGAAACAGTTGGGCGAATGGATGGGTGGCCATGAACTTATGGATTCTGCAGTCCAGGAGCGCTTGCAGCGTCTGGAAGACCAAGTGCGAACCGACAAGGTCATGGTGGCTTTCGTCGCCGAGTTTTCCCGTGGAAAGTCCGAACTGATCAACGCCATCTTTTTTGCTGGCTATGGCCGCCGCATCATGCCGGCCAGCGCCGGGCGCACGACGATGTGCCCGACCGAGTTAGGTTACGACGCGGCGCTGGCTCCCTGCCTGCGTTTGCTCCCCATTGAAACCCGGTTGCAGTTGTCCAGCCTGTCCGAGTGGCGTTTGAAGCCTGATCGCTGGGTGGATGTTGCTCTGGATATCAACGACGCAGAGCAAATTGCCCAATCGCTGGAAAAAGTGACGCAGGTACGCCGGGTTAGCGTGGATGACGCACGTACCATGGGGTTTTGGCACGATGAACTGCCCGATGAAAACCCGTCCATGGATGCGGAAGGCTTGGTGGAGGTGCCCATGTGGCGCCATGCAATCATCAATATGCCGCACCCCTTGCTTAAGCAGGGACTGGTCATTCTCGATACCCCTGGCCTGAATGCGGTGGGCGCCGAACCGGAACTGACGGTGAACCTGATACCGCAGGCGCATGCGGTTGTGTTCATTCTGGGGGCGGATACGGGAGTGACACGTTCCGATCTCGCCATCTGGCGCGAGCACTTGGCGACCACACCGGAGAGTACCGAGGCGCGGCTGGTTGTTCTCAACAAGATAGACACCCTCTGGGATACGCTCAATTCGCCCCAGCAGATTGAAGAGCAATTAGAGCGTCAGCGCCAGACCTCGGCAGAGATGCTGGGTGTGCGTTTGGATCAGGTGATCCCCGTGTCTGCCCAAAAGGGGCTGGTGGCAAAAATTTCCTGTGACGACCTGATGCTGGAAACCAGCGGCCTGCCTGTGCTGGAGGATGCGTTGGCCCGAGGGGTCATGGGTCGGCGGCAGGCTATTTTGCGTTCGGCCATAGGGACCGGTATTTCTGGTTTGCGGGTGGAGACCTCGCGGGTACTCAATATTCGGCGGCGCGATCTGGATGATCAGATGGCGGAGTTGCGCAGCCTGCGTGGCAAGAATGCTGCGGTGATCGGATCAATGCGCAACCGCATTGAGCAGGAGCAGCATGAGTTTGATTTGAGTGCCAC
>JAUYGP010000205.1 GCA_030690515.1 Giesbergeria sp. | reverse complement strand
CGCTGCAGGCGTGCAGCCGGGCATCCTGGCGGAACAGTTCTTCGGTCATGGGGCGATGGTAGCGGGATGTGGGTGCGCCACAGTGCGGCCGTCTCCACTACCATGCGGGGCATGACTTCCATTGCGCCCCTTTCTGCCTTGCCCTCGCGCTTCTGGGCCGATCTGACCACGCGCGACTTTGCGCATCTGCAGGCCAGCGGCCAGGCCGCGCACACCGTGGCCGTGTTGCCCGTGGCCGCCATCGAGCAGCATGGGCCGCACCTGCCGCTGTCGGTCGATGCCACCTTGCTGCAAGGGGTGATCGACGCGGCGCTGCCGCAGTTGCCCGCTGACCTGCCCGTGCTTTTTTTGCCACCCCAGAACGTGGGCCTGAGCCCCGAGCACATCCGCTACCCCGGCACGCTCACGCTGTCGCCTGCCACGGTGATTGCGCTGTGGACGGAGATTGGCGAATGCGTGGCCCGTGCGGGGGTGAAGAAGCTGCTGCTGTTCAACGGCCACGGCGGGCAGGTGAGTGTGATGGACATCGTGGCGCGCGAGCTGCGCACGCGCTGCGATCTGCTGGTGTACAGCGCCAGCTGGTTCAGCCTGCCGCTGCCCGAGGCGGTGGCAGGCCAGTTCAGTGCGCAGGAGCACCGCTTTGGCATCCATGCGGGCGAGATCGAAACATCGATGATGCGGCACCTGGCGCCGGGCACGGTGCACATGGAGCATGCGCAAGACTTTCGCTCCACCGCGCAAGACCGTGCGGAGCAGTTCGCCATTCTGGGCAACGGCAAAAGCGCCAAGCTGGGCTGGCAGATGCAGGATTACCACCCGGCAGGGGCGGTGGGCAACGCGGCGGCGGCCACGGCGGACAAGGGGCGGGCGGTGGTGGAGGCGGCGGCCGTGCAGCTAGTGGCGCTGCTGCGGGAGTTGCAGGCGCTGCCCTTGAGCACGTTGCGCAGTCCAACGCTGGCTTGAGTGCGTGTATTGATCCTGCGGTCTGCGACCCGGGCGCTGCGGGGTGCCCTGTGCTCAAACAACTGCGGCGCGTCCGTTCACGAAGGCGTGTGTCCTTCGGCGCCGCCCTG
>JAUYGP010000204.1 GCA_030690515.1 Giesbergeria sp. | reverse complement strand
GTGGGCGCGGTGTCCATCACCACAAACTTCTTGCCGGCTTCTCGGATCACACGCGAGAAGGCCTGGAACACCGCGATCTCCTCGGTGCACGGCGAGCGCAGATCCTCCTCGAGCAAGGCACGGCCTGCCGCGTCGAGCCCGGCGCCCTTGGTGGACAGCACCTGCTGGCGGTAGCGCTCAGTCACCTCATGCGGGTCGATGCGGCTCACACTCAGATGCTCCAGCGTGCCGTCCAACGTCTCCATGAGGTGCGCCGCCGGATCGGAGGTGGTCAGATGCACCGCATGGCCCCGGTGCGCCAGCGCCACGGCCACAGCGGCAGCCAGCGCGGTCTTGCCCACGCCACCCTTACCCATGAGCATGACCAGGCCGTGGCCATCCTGTGCGATTTGGTCTACCAGCCGGGCGAGGCTGGGCGCCTGCAGCGGGGGCGCCGCGCTTGGGCTGGCAGCAGCGGGTGGCACAGGGGTATCGGCGTCCAGCAGCTGGCGAAGGGCATCAATACCCACCAGATTGAAGGGCTTGAGTGGCACCTGGTCCAGCGGCAGGGCACGCAGGTCTTGCGGCATGGCCGCCAGCGCAGCCTGCTCGCGTCGACACACGGCGGCGGCCAGAGGGTCGCTGTCACCTTCAACCGAAGGCAGCACGCCATTGACCACCAGGAACTGCTGGCGCAGCCCGATGGCGGCCAGCTCGGCATGGGTGCGCGCAGCCTCGCGCAGCGTGGCGGGCTGGGCGCGCGCCACCAGCACCAGGCGGGTGTGGGCGGGGTCGGCCAGGGCATCCACGGCCGCCTTGTAGCGCTCACGCTGCTTTTCCAGCCCGGCCAAAGGCCCCAGGCACGAGGCGTCGCCCTTGCCGGCTTCCAGAAAGCCACTCCAGGCACCGGGCAGTTGCAGCAGCCGGATGGTGTGGCCCGTGGGCGCGGTGTCAAACAGGATGTGCTCGTACTGCGCATGCAGCGCCGTGTCGGTCAGCAGCGCGGTAAATTCATCGAAGGCGGCAATCTCGGTCGTGCAAGCGCCCGAGAGCTGCTCCTCGATGCCTTTCACCACCGCATCGGGAAGCACGCCGCGCACCGGTCCGACGATGCGGTCGCGGTAGCCCTGGGCCGCAGCCTGCGGATCGATTTCCAGCGC
>JAUYGP010000201.1 GCA_030690515.1 Giesbergeria sp. | reverse complement strand
GTGGTGGGCCACAGCTACATCATCTATGGCCCGCTGATTGCCGGCATGACCACCATCATGTACGAAGGCCTGCCTACCCGCCCCGACGCGGGTGTGTGGTGGAGCATTGTCGAAAAGTACAAGGTCACGCACATGTTCTCGGCCCCCACGGCGGTGCGCGTGCTGAAAAAGCAGGACGCCTCCTGGCTCAAAAAGTACGACGTCTCCACCCTCAAGGCCCTGTGGCTGGCGGGCGAGCCGCTGGACGAGCCCACGGCGCAGTGGATCAGCGACGCGCTGCAGGTGCCCATCATTGACAACTACTGGCAGACCGAAACGGGCTGGCCCATCCTCACGCTGGCCAATGGTGTGGAACAACAAACCACCCGCTTTGGCAGCCCGGGCAAGGCCATGTACGGTTTTAACGTCAAGCTGATTGACGAGGCCACGGGCGAGGAACTTGCGGCCCCCAACCAGAAGGGCGTGGTTGCCATCGAAGGCCCGCTGCCCCCCGGCTGCATGCAAACGGTGTGGCGCGACGATGAGCGTTTCGTCAGTACCTACTGGAAGAGCATTCCGGGCCGCATGATCTACAGCACCTTTGACTGGGGTATCCGCGATGCGGATGGCTACCACTTCATCCTGGGCCGCACCGACGATGTGATCAACGTGGCAGGCCACCGCCTGGGCACGCGCGAGATCGAGGAGTCGATCTCGTCGCACCCCAACATCGCCGAAGTGGCCGTGGTGGGCGTGGCCGACAGCCTCAAGGGCCAGGTGGCCATGGCCTTTGCCGTGCCGCGCGATGCCAGCGGCCTGGATACCGACGCCGCACGCCAAAAGCTCGAAGCCGAGGTGATGAAGGTGGTGGACGGACAACTGGGCGCCGTGGCTCGGCCCTCGCGCGTGATTTTTGTTACCGCACTGCCCAAGACGCGCAGCGGCAAACTGCTGCGCCGCGCCCTGCAGGCCGTGGCTGAGCGGCGCGACCCGGGTGACCTGACCACCATGGAAGACCCGGCTGCGCTGCAGCAGGTCAAGGCAATGGTCGAAGGCTGATCGGACGCGGGGAAGAGACTGGCCCCGCACGGGGCTGGTCTACTATCAAAAATATAGCTTCTTGCGCTTGATGGACGGGCGCTGGAGGCTATTTTTTTATATAAACCTAGCCCGTATGTGGGCGCACGGCCAGGGCCGGGGCCTGCCAGTTTTTCACCCACGGGATGAAGTCGGCCACTGGCATGGGGCGCGCAAAGTGGTAGCCCTGGGCCATGTGGCAGCCCAGTTGCAACAACATCTGGCCTTGGTCGGGGGTTTCCACGCCTTCGGCAATGATGCGGTAGCCAAAGGAGCGCGCCAGTCCGATGACACCCTGGACGATGGCCAGGTCGCCCGCATCGTTCATCATGCCGTGCACGAAGCTCTGGTCGATCTTGAGGGTGGACAGCGGCAGGCGGCGCAGATAGGTGAGCGACGAATACCCGGTGCCAAAATCATCCAGCGAGGTGCCCATGCCCAGGTCCCGCAACACCTTGAGGGTGCTGGCCACATGCTCCACATGGTAGAGCGCAGCGGTCTCTGTGATTTCGATTTCGAGCAGTGCGGGTGGGATGTCTGGGTGCTCGGCCAGCTTTTGCGCCATCCAGTCGGCAAAGCCGGGTTGCTGCAGGTGCGGCGCTGAAATGTTCAGACTGATCGGCAATTGGAACTCGTGCTCCATCAGTTGCTTGACCAGCGCCAGCCCCGCATCGACCACCCAGGCGCCAAACGCGACCTCGATCTCGGTGCCTTCGAGTACGGGCATGAAGGCCGCAGGAGACAGAACCCCTTTTTCCGGGTGTTGCCAGCGGGCCAGTGCCTCTGCGCCCACCACGGTGCCCAGGTGCATGTCCACCTTGGGCTGCAAGTACAGCACGAACTGCCCTTGGGCCAGTGCTTCGCGCAATTCC
>JAUYGP010000191.1 GCA_030690515.1 Giesbergeria sp. | reverse complement strand
TGACCAGCACATCCACTGGGTCGCCGTCACCGCTGAGGGTGCGCGGCACATAGCCGTAGTTGGAGGGGTAGTACATCGCCGTCGTCATGAAACGATCGACGAAGATGGCGCCCGATTCCTTGTCCACTTCGTACTTGATCGGGTCGGAATCCATGGGGATCTCAATGACCACGTTGAAGGATTCAGGAACATTCTTGCCGGGGGTGACGCTATTGAGGGACATGGTGGTCGTTCGCGTTGTAGTTTGATGAGGATTAAAGAATTCAGGTCGGGATTAACCCTCATTTTACCGGCGCGCCCCTTTCTTGACGCTTGCACGTCATTTTTTCAGGGTAAATTGACCAAGTTGGCCAATCGTCTCCAGGCATGGGGTACGAGGAAGCAACGCAGCGGAGACACTCCCCATGCGTTGTGTCTCCTCCCGTGCGAAACAACACCCTGGAGATACAAGAATGGCTGGAAATACAGCGCTAACTTCCCCTCTCATCCTGGCCGTGGTCTGTGGGCTGATCGCCGTGGCCTACGGCATCTGGGCCCGAGGCTGGATTCTTTCCAAAGACGCGGGTAACGCCCGCATGCAAGAGATTGCTGCCGCCATCCAGGCGGGGGCCGCAGCCTACCTGGCGCGCCAGTACAAAACCATCGCCATCGTGGGCGTGGTGCTGGCGGTGCTCATTGGCATCTTTCTGGACAGCAAGACAGCCATCGGCTTTGTCATTGGCGCCGTGCTCTCGGGCGCCTGCGGCTTCATCGGCATGAACGTATCGGTGCGCGCCAACGTCCGCACCGCGCAGGCCGCCACGCAAGGGATTGGCCCCGCACTCGATGTCGCCTTTCGCGGCGGTGCCATCACCGGCATGCTGGTGGTGGGACTGGGCCTGCTGGGGGTCACCGGTTTCTACTGGTTCCTGGTGGGTAGCAACCCGGTGGCAGACCACACGCTGGCCAATCTGCTCAACCCGCTGATCGGCTTTGCCTTCGGCTCATCGCTGATTTCTATCTTTGCGCGACTGGGCGGCGGCATCTTCACCAAGGGCGCCGACGTGGGCGCCGACTTGGTGGGTAAGGTCGAGGCCGGCATCCCCGAAGACGACCCGCGCAACCCCGCCGTGATTGCCGACAACGTGGGCGACAACGTGGGCGACTGCGCTGGTATGGCGGCCGACCTGTTCGAGACCTACGCCGTCACGCTGATTGCCACCATGGTGCTGGGTGCCCTGATGCTGACCGCAGCCCCAGTCAACGCGGTGATGTACCCGCTGGCGCTGGGCGCGGTGTCCATCGTGGCATCCATCATTGGCTGCTTCTTCGTCAAGGCCTCGCCGGGCATGAAGAACGTCATGCCAGCGCTCTACAAGGGCCTGGCGATTGCGGGGGTGCTTTCGCTGATTGCCTTCTGGTTCGTTACCGCCTGGATCATTCCAGACAACGCTCTGGGCGGCACGGGTGCGCAAATGAAGCTGTTTGGCGCCTGCGCCACCGGCCTGGTGCTCACCGCAGCGCTGGTCTGGATCACCGAGTACTACACCGGCACGCAATATGCGCCGGTGCAGCACATTGCGCAGGCCTCCACCACCGGCCACGGCACCAACATCATTGCAGGCCTGGGCGTGTCCATGCGCTCGACCGCGTGGCCCGTGATGTTTGTCTGCCTCGCCATCATCGTGTCCTACCAACTCGGCGGTCTTTACGGCATCGCCGTGGCGGCCACCTCCATGCTCAGCATGGCGGGCATTGTGGTGGCGCTGGACGCTTATGGCCCCATTACCGACAACGCCGGAGGCATTGCCGAAATGGCCGACATGCCCCCCGAAGTGCGGGCCGTGACCGACCCGCTGGACGCCGTGGGCAACACCACCAAGGCCGTCACCAAGGGCTACGCCATCGGTTCGGCCGGTCTCGCATCGTTGGTGTTGTTTGCCGACTACACGCACAAGCTCGAGAGCTATGGCCAGGCCATCACCTTCAACCTGAGCGACCCCATGGTCATCGTGGGTCTGTTTATCGGCGGCCTGATTCCCTACCTGTTCGGTGCCATGGCCATGGAAGCCGTGGGCCGCGCAGCCGGTGCCGTGGTCGTGGAAGTGCGCCGCCAGTTCCGCGATATCAAGGGCATCATGGAAGGCACCGCCAAGCCTGAATACGGCAAGGCGGTCGACATGCTGACCAGCGCAGCCATCAAGGAAATGATTGTGCCCAGCCTCTTGCCTGTGGTGGTGCCGATTGTGGTTGGCCTGCTGCTCGGCCCGAAGGCGCTCGGCGGCCTGCTGATGGGCACCATCGTCACCGGCCTTTTCGTCGCCATTTCCATGTGCACTGGCGGCGGTGCCTGGGACAACGCGAAGAAGTACATCGAAGACGGCCACCACGGCGGCAAGGGCTCTGAGGCGCACAAGGCAGCCGTCACCGGTGACACCGTAGGCGACCCGTACAAAGACACGGCCGGCCCAGCGGTCAACCCCCTGATCAAGATCATCAACATCGTGGCACTGCTCATCGTGCCACTGGTGGTGAAATTCCACGCCGGCTGAAGGAACCACCCAAGCAGCCTGACTACTGAAACGGCTGCTGACCAAAGGGGCTTTGCGCCCCTTTTTCAATGCGTCCGTGACAATGGCCGCGCAACCGATACCGTTGGGCCGAAAGCGACGCCTTCAAACCCGCGCAGCATGGCACCACGACGACGAAATGGGTCCATGAATCACGCTACTTCACCTTCCGCCGGTCCCGACATCGCGCTCT
>JAUYGP010000163.1 GCA_030690515.1 Giesbergeria sp. | reverse complement strand
GTGGTCGATGTAAGCGTCGCCGGTGACGAGCACGATGTCGCAGCTGTCCCAGCCGAGCTGCTCCATCTCGGCGCGGCTCATGGGCAGGAAGGGCGCGGTGCCAAAGCGCTTGGCCCAATAGGGGCGGTAGCTGGTCAGCGGCTTGGCGGCACGCGCAAAAAAGGACACATCGACGGGGGAATTCATGGGGGTACGGCCTTGGGCAACCAGGCGACCATATTGGGGCAACCCTCGATTTTACGGCGACTGCCTCTTTTTGTCGCAATCTGCAGGTTTGCCCCCATGCGGCGCAGGTGTTGCCTGCGCTTTGGTTGTCACCATTCGCCCAGGTCACGCACCCGCTGGGCCAAGTCAATCTCGTCCGCGTCTTCCACCACCTCGGATGGCGCCAGGCGGGGCACCGCAGACAAGGCAGTATCGTGCCGCACCGCAGGCACAGCGCGCGCAGCAAACCGGCCAAACACATGGCTGGCCAAGGCATTGTGCAAAGGGGCGTTGAGCGGCGGGGCAAACATGGCAGTTCCTTCAAGGACGGGGTACAGACAGCGTAGGGCTTCGGGTATCAGTCCAGTGTAGGAAAGCAGCCCCTCCCCGTGTGTGACAGAACGCACATCCACGCCCCGCCTGCCCTCTCTATGGCAGCCAGCGTGATGGAAATCACACACCCTCGACGCCAGGCTTATCCGTTCTGTGTGCGCAAGGCAACAGTCATGCGCTGGCGCGAGACGCCCGGTACTGCCCTGGCCCCTGCCCCTGCCACTGTTTGAAGGCATGGTGGAAGGCCGGTGCATCCTGGTAGCCCAGCAGGTAGCCCACCTCGGCAATGGGCATGGCCGAAGTGGCGAGGTAGTGGCAGGCCAGCTCATGCCGCGTGGCATCCAGCAGCGCCTGGTAGGCCACGCCCGCGTCGGCCAGGCGGCGCTGCAAAGTGCGGGTGGACAGGTGCAGGTCTTGCGCCACATCGGCCAGTTTGACCATGCCCTGGCCCAATCGACCCGAGATGCATTGGCGCACCTGCGCCACGATGCCGCCCTCACGTGGGTAGCGGGCTTGCAGCAATTCGTCAGCGTGGGTTTGCAGCAGCGGCAGCAAGGTTTTGTTGGCCTGCGGGATAGGCCAGCCCAGCACCGCCGCCGGAAAAACAGCGCGGTGCGCCTGCGCGCCCCAACGCACGCTGGCACCACTGGCGCGCGCAATGGCCGCGGCAGTTTCGGTATCGGTGTGGTGCATGAATTCCAGCGTAAACCCGGTCACAGCTTGGCCCACCAGCCACTGCGCACAGGTCTGTATGCCCGAAAACACCGACTCGACCAGCGCTCCTGCGGCTGCATGGTCTGGGCAATCGTTGCGCCAGGCATAGATCACCTGATCGCCCTGGCGCTCAAAGGACGAACGGCCCAGGTCGTGCACCAGCGATTCGAAGCGCAGCACCTGCTGCAGCGCCTCGCCCAGCGTCGGGCAGGCCAGCAGCAGGATGCCATTGACGCCGTAGGTGGTGGGCTTGACGCTTTGGCCCAGCCGCCAGCCAAACCCCGGCCCCGCATGCGCCACCGCCTGCTGCAACAGGGCCCGGTAGGCAACCGCCGGGATATCGGCCTCACCCAGGCCACCGGGGCCGAGCACTTGTTCCAGCACGGCCTGTGGCAACCCCTCCGCACGGGCGGCATCCCACAAGGTATGGGCATAGGGCGCCACCACGCGGGGCGCGCTTGGCGCGATAGAACAATCGATTGGCGGCATTGCGAAGTGGCAAACGGACGGCGCAGGACTACATTGGCGGACCTGGGGAAGCATTGCGCCCCCTTTGCAACGGAGTATGTCATGCGACGCTGGAACGGCTGGGGCGACGACGCCACCTCGATGAACCTGGGCGAAGGCGCCCGCGCCATGTTGGCCGCGCGCCTGGGGCCGGGCCTGCCCGGGCAGGATGCGGTGCGGGCGGACCTGCTCGCACGCATTCCGCCATCGCGCTTGCCCGAGCACCCCCTCATTTCGCGAGAGCCGTCGGAGCGCTTCGCCATGGCGCTGGGCGAGAGCTTTGCCGACTGGATCAGGAAGCGCTTTGGCGCACTGCCCCCGGTGCCCGATGGCGTGGCGTACCCCGAGTCCGGCGAGCAGGTGCGCGAACTGCTGGACCTGGCACAGGCGAACCGCTGGATGGTGATCCCGTTTGCCGGAGGCACCAGCGTGGCCGGGCACCTCGACTGCCCTGTGAGCGATGGCCCCATCCTCTCGGTCAACCTCACCCGCATGAACCGGCTGCTGCACTTGGACAAAAGCAGCCAGCTCGCCACCTTTGGCGCGGGCACACCGGGGCCGCTGGTCGAGGCACAACTGCGCGCCCATGGCTACACGCTGGGGCATTTTCCGCAGTCGTTTGAATACTCCACCGTGGGTGGCTGGGTGGTCACGCGCTCCAGCGGCCAGCAGTCGCTGCGCTACGGGCGTATCGAAGCTTTGTTTGCTGGGGGCCGCATGGAGACGCCCGTGGGCCCGCTGACGATGCCCACCGTGCCCGCCGCCAGCGCCGGGCCAGATTTGCGCGAGCTGGTGCTGGGCTCCGAAGGGCGCTTTGGCATCCTCACCGAAGCCACGGTGCGCGTCACGCCCCTGCCGGAGCACGAGAGCTTTCACGCCATCTTCCTGCCCGACTGGGACCGCGCCGAAGCCGCCGTGCGTGCGCTGGTGCAGCGCAAGTTGCCGCTGTCGATGCTGCGGCTGTCCAACGGCATCGAGACTGAAACCAACCTCACGCTGGCCGGGCACGAGCGGCTGGTGGGCGCGATGGAGAAGTACCTGGCCTGGCGCGGCTGCAGCGCAGGCAAATGCATGCTGATGCTGGGCGTGAGCGCGGACAAGCGC
>JAUYGP010000152.1 GCA_030690515.1 Giesbergeria sp. | reverse complement strand
CAGGCGCTGGTGGAGAGAAGTCGCGCTGCCCTCTCGCGCGTGCTGCACGGGCAGGACGACCGGCTGATCGTGGTGGTGGGGCCCTGCTCCATCCATGACCACGGCCAGGCCATGGAATACGCGCACGCGCTCATGGCGCAGGCCGATGCACTGAGCAAGGACCTGATCGTGGTGATGCGCGTGTACTTTGAAAAGCCGCGCACCACCGTGGGCTGGAAGGGCTACATCAACGACCCGCACCTGGACGGCAGCTTTGCCATCAACGAAGGGTTGGAAATGGCGCGCCAGCTGCTGCTGGACGTGCTGGCCCTGGGCCTGCCGGTGGGCACCGAGTTTCTCGACCTGCTTTCGCCGCAGTTCATCAGCGACCTGGTGAGCTGGGGCGCCATTGGTGCGCGCACCACCGAGAGCCAGAGCCACCGCCAGCTGGCCAGTGGGCTGTCGTGCCCCGTGGGCTTCAAGAATGGCACCGACGGCGGCGTGAAGGTAGCGGCCGATGCCATCCAGGCGGCGCAGGCCTCGCACGCCTTCATGGGCATGACCAAGATGGGCCAGGCCGCCATTTTCGAGACGCGCGGCAACCAGGACTGCCATGTCATCCTGCGTGGCGGCAAGCAGCCCAACTACAGCGCCGCTGATGTGGATGCCACCTGCGCCGTGCTCAAGGCCGCCGGGCTGCGCGAGCAGGTGATGGTTGACGTATCGCACGCCAACAGCAGCAAGCAGCACCAGCGCCAGATCACCGTGGCGACTGACGTGGCGCAGCAAATCGCCGCGGGCGATGCACGCATTACCGGCCTGATGATCGAGAGCCACCTGCAGGAAGGCCGCCAGGACATCGTGCCCGGCCAGGCCCTGCAGCATGGTGTGTCGGTCACGGACGCCTGCATCAGCCTGGCGCAGACGGTGCCAGTGCTGCAGGACCTTGCCCGGGCCGTGCGGGCGCGGCGCGCTGGCGCCTGAAGCGGGCACCCGTCCGTGGCGTTGCATACGCCCTGACTTATCGCGTGACAACGGTGTAGCATGGCGCCGTAGCCTCCACTGCGCACCCGCTGCGTCACTTTTCTACCCTTTGCCGATGCGCTTACACCGGTCGCCCCTGCTGTCAAGTGTCGCTGCGCCCACTGTCACGGAGCAGCTCCAGCCATGACCGGGGCCGCTGCACCCGTGGATCTTGCCCGGCTGCAGACGCTCGAGCAGATCGCGCTGCTGGCGACCCATGTCTTTGATGCACCCATGGCCGTGCTGCATTGCACGGACGGGGTACAGCCGCCCTTCAAGGCATCGGTGGGGCTGTCGGCCCCCGATGCCGAACGTTTCCAGCCGTTTTGCGCCCACTGCCCAGAAGGCGGCGGTGCCCCGATGGTGGTACTCAATGCGGCGCAACACCCGGTTCTCTCCCAGCACCCCATGGTGCAAGGCGCCCCCTACATCCGCTTTTATGCCTGCGCTCCACTGATCGATGGCCAGGGGCAGACAATGGGCGCATTGGTAGTGATGGACACCCGGGAGCGCAGCGCCACGGCCGACCCACTGCACGCGCTGCGGGCATTGGCCCATCTAGCGCTGGCACAAATCGAACTGCACCAGCAGCAGCTACAACTGGCATCGATGGCGCATGAGCGCAAGAACACCCGGGTGCGTCTGCTGGAACAAGCCAAAACCCTGCGCGTGGCAGGGCGCATGGCCAAGGTGGGGGGCTGGTCCATCGAACTGCCGGGACAGCAGCTATCGTGGTCACAGGACATTGCAACGCCCTATGGCCTGGCACACAAGGTTCGCACGGCGCAGCAAGCGCTGGACCTGCTGAAAGAACCCCACCGCAGCGCACTGCAGCAGGCTTTCAGTGCCTGTGTGCAGGACGGCCAACCCATCGACACCGAAGTGCCGTTGAAGCTGTCGCCAGACTCCACGCTGTGGGTGCGTATTGTTGGGCAGGCCGTACGCAATCGACAGAACCGGGCTTTGCGCGTGCAGGGAGCTTTCCAGGACATAACGGAGCAGCACCTGGCCGGTACCGCCCTGCGCCTGAGTGAGGAGCGCTTTCAGCTGATCGCGCAAGCCACCTCCGATACCTTGTGGGACTGGGATGTAAAAGCCAACCGCGTGTGGTGGGGCGGCAGCTTCCAGGCCATGCTGGGCATTGCGCTGGAACAGGATTTTTCCACTCCCGAGGCCTTTCTCAGCCTTTTGCACGCCGACGACCGTGAGCGCATCGACGCATCGCTGCGTGCAGCCGTTACTGGCACGGCCAACCACTGGCGCGCCGAATACCGTATTCGGCACAACGACGGGCACTATCTCTGGATTCTGGACAAGGGTTTTGTCACCCGAGACAGCCAGGGCCGACCCCTGCGCATGGTGGGCGGCATGGCCAACATCAGCGCCCGCAAGGAAGGCGAACTCGAAGTGCAGCGCGAAGCGCACACGCACGCCGAACTGGTGCATGTGCAACAGCGCATCTCCTCCCTCGACATGGCCTTGCCCGAGGTGCTGCAACTGGTGGCCCATGCCGCACAGGAAGCCAGCGGCGCCAGTGGTGCCCTGGTGGAAATGCTCGAAGGCGACTCCCTGGTATCCCAGGCCTGCGCCGGTCAGCGGGTGCGCCCGGTGGGCGCAGCGCTGCCGCTGCACGACAGCCTGCTGTGGCCCGACCTGAAGGCAGGCCAGCCGGTGCTGTGCAACGACATCGCGGCCGAGGGCTGGGAACTGGGAAACGCCTACCAGCGCACCGGCGTGCGGGCAGCCCTGGCCGTGCCGCTGCGCGTGAATGGCACGGTGGTCGGGGCCATCAAGGTCACCTCGGATCAGGTGAATGTCTTCAACCAGCGCGATCTGGCGCACTTGCAGATCCTGTCGGAATCGCTGGGCGCCATCGTGCAGCTGCGCCAGGTGGCAGCCAGGCTTCGGGCGTCAGAGCAGCAATACAGGCACCTTTTTGACGCCCATCCCCAGCCCATCTGGGTGTACGTCAAGGACGCGAGCCTGCGGTTTCTGGCCGTCAACCAAGCCATGCAGGAGCTGTACGGCTACACCGAGGAACAGTTTTTGCGCATGGGCATGCAAGACCTGTGGTTGCCACAGGATTGCCAACGCCTGTACGGCGAAGTGCAGGCCATGTCGCAGGATGCGCCGCGCAACAATGTGCTCTACCGCCACTGCAAGAAGAATGGCGAGGTGATGGACATCGAAGTGTCCTCACGCGGCATCACGTTCAATGGCATTGCGGCGCGCCAAGTGATGGCCACCAATGTCACCGAACGCCTACGCGCGCAGCGCGAGTTGGCGCGCATGGTGCGCGCGCGGCACATGCTCAGCAGCTGCAATGAAACCCTGGTGCGCGCCACCTCCGAGACGGCGCTGTTGCAGTCCATCTGCCACATCGTGGTGGATATTGGTGGATACGAACTCGGCTGGGTGGGTTTTGCACACCATGATGCCCACCAGTCCATCGAGATCGTGGCGCATGCTGGCGAGCATACCGACTACCTGCACACGCTGGAGCTGTCCTGGTCGGACAAAACCCCCCAGGGCCTGGGCCCGGCCGGTATTACGGTACGGTCCGGGCAGCCGGTCATCGTGCGCGATGTGCACTCCGACCCGTCATTTGCCGGTCTGGCAGAGCGCATGCAGGGCCTGGGTTTCCATGGCGTGATCAGCTTGCCGCTGTGCACGGCCCAGCACACCTTCGGACTGCTCTATCTGTATGCCCCCGAAGTGCTGCACATCGGGCCGGAAGAAAGCATCCTGCTGCAAGAATTGGCCAACGATCTGGCCTTTGGCATCATGAGCCTGCGTGCCCGCAAGGAGCAGCAGCAGTTGCAGGCCTCGGTGCTGAAGATGGCAGCGGCTGTATCCGCCTCCACCGGTACCGAATTCTTTGTGCAGCTGGCACGCAACATGTCGGAAGCCCTGGGCGCCCAGGTGGGCTGCGTGGGCCGCCTGCTACCCTGCCTGGAAGGCGAAACGCAGCGCCTGGAAACCCTGGCGCTGGTGATCAACGACGCCCTGGTGCCCAACATCCAGTACGAGATGGAGCACACGCCCAGCGCGGTCCTTCTCACGCAGCGCCAGCATGTGGTCAGCCACGATCTGGCAAAGCGGTATCCCTTGTCACCCATCGTCGGGCAGTTGCAGGCCCAGGGCTATGCCGGGCAGCAGTTGTGCGACAGTGCGGGCAACCCCACCGGCGTGATCTTTGTGCTGTTTCGCCAACAGCTTACACAGGCCGATTTTGTCGCCACCACGCTGCAGATTTTTGCCACACGGGCCTCGGCAGAAATCGAGCGCCAGGGAGCCGACGCGCGCATCCGCCACCAGGCTTCGCTGTTGGACAAGGCGCAGGACGCCATCGTGGTGCGGGACCTGCACAACCGCGTGACCTTCTGGAACAAGAGCGCTGAACGCCTCTATGGGCGGCCCCGCGACGAGGCCCTGGGCCAGTCGATCGAGGCATTGCTGTACCGCGACCCCGGCGACTTTCAGATCGCCACCCGTACCGTGCTGGACAAGGGTGAATGGGCCGGTGAAATCGTGCAGTACGACCAAAGCGGCCAGGCCATCGACATGGAAGGGCGCTGGACCCTGGTGCCGGGCCAGGACAGTGAGGCGGGTTCGATCCTGGAGATCAACACCGACATCCGCCAGCGCAAGGCCACCGACCGCGAAATCCAGCGCCTGGCTTTCTACGACACCCTGACCGGCCTGCCCAACCGCATGTTGCTGCTCGACCGCATGCAACAGGCCCTGGGCAACGCGCAGCGCCACCACCAGGCAGGTGCCCTGCTGTTCATCGACCTGGACAACTTCAAAACCCTGAACGACACCCTGGGCCATGACAAAGGCGATTTATTGCTGCAACAGGTGGCCCAGCGCCTCAATACCTGCGTGCGCAGCGTGGACACCGTGGCGCGGCTGGGCGGTGACGAGTTCGTGGTCATGCTCGAAGGTCTGGACACCCACCCCGAAAACCTGGCCATGGAGGCCCGCCGGGTGGGCGAAAAAGTACTCGCCGCGCTTTCGGCGCCCTATGCGCTCGCGGGCTACCAATACCGCAGCACGCCCAGCATTGGCGTCGCACCGTTTCTGGGTACGCAAACGAGCGTGCTCGACCTGCTCAAACAGGCTGATCTGGCCATGTACCAGGCCAAGACGGCGGGCCGCAGCACCTTGCGTTTCTACAACCCGCAGATGCAGGCCGTGGTCACCGCCCGTGCCGCGCTGGAGGCCGACCTGCGCACCGCGCTGGCACACAACCAGTTCATCCTGCACTTCCAACCCCAGGTCGACAACGCCAACCGCTACGTGGGCGTGGAAGCACTGGTGCGCTGGCAGCACCCCGAGCGTGGCCTCGTCTCGCCACTGGAATTCATTCCGCTGGCCGAAGAAACCGGCCTCATCCTGACTTTGGGACGCTGGGTACTGCATTCGGCCTGCAAAGTACTGGCGCAGTGGCAAAAAGACCCCCAGTTGCGCCACCTGACCATGGCGGTAAACGTGAGTTCGCGCCAGTTCCGTAACAACCGTTTTGTGGACGACGTGGCCCGCGCCCTGGCCTTCAACGAAGCCCCGGCGCATCTGCTCAAGCTCGAGCTGACCGAAAGTCTGCTGGTGGAAGACATGGACGATGCCATTTCGACCATGACGGCGCTGCGCAAGCTGGGGGTACTTTTTGCACTGGACGACTTTGGCACAGGGTATTCCAGTCTGAGCTACCTCAAACGCATGCCCTTGCACCAGCTCAAGATCGACCAGAGTTTCGTGCGCGACATTCTGACCGACCCCACCGATGCCGCCATCGTCGAAACCATCATCGCGCTCAGCCGCAGCCTGGGGCTCGAAGTGATCGCGGAGGGGGTGGAGACACCGGAGCAGCACGCCCTGCTGCTGAAGGTGGGTTGTATGGCCTTCCAGGGCTATCTTTTCAGCAAACCCACGCCGGTAGGAACGCTGGAGTGGTTGCTGCGCAAACCCCGAGACTGATCCCACCGCTAGAGACGTCCCTAATGCACGGTGTGGGCGCGAGACGCTTTGTGTCTTCTTATTTTTCTCTATAAATACATAGTAGTAGTAGTAAGCACGGCAGTGTTCTGTGGACAAGCCGGTTTTCTGCAGCGCTGGCAAGCACTTGCGCCACCGCGTTGACTGTGTGCAAGCCCTGCTTTGCGCTGCTACGGCAGTGGGGATAAAAAGCCTTGGCGTTCGTAGACTGTGGATAAGTGGTCTGTTGTTCTACTTTTATCCACTGGGTTGTCCCTCACGTTTGGACAACGATCCATGGAAGCCGCCCACCAGCAGCGATCAACGCGCCTGCACCGCTTTCGCGTAAACGGCGTTGCAAGCCCCTTGATGGCGGCTTGTGTCCCCACCCCCCTCTTTTTTGTTTTCAAGGCTTGCAGACGGCTGGCAAGGGGTGCTGTGCCGCCCGCAAACAACGGTGGTATCTCTGGGTCAACGCAGGCAGGGTCGACCAGGGCTGCGCACAGTCCCGTCGGGGAAAAAGGGCGCGGCTTATGTTGTTCTCTTAGGTATCTCTATTTAAATAGCAGTAGTAGTAGAGGGTGCTGTTTTCTGTGGACAAGCTGATTTTTCTGATGCGTGACAGCGATTTGCGTCGTCTCAAACCATGTGGGCCGAGGACTGTTTGCGGCGCTGGTGGACATGAACAACTTGCGCAGAAGCCCTCTGGCTGTGGATAAGTGGCCTGTTGTGCCAGCTGTTCGCACAGCTTTGTCCACAGGCCTTTCGGGCGCACCCATGCAGGGCCTTATCAAGGGGCTGGTGGCGTTCGGTAAAAGTGGGGAAATGTTGAAGCCCCCAGGGGTGGGGGCGGCTGCAGCGTGGCCGACGTCAGAAATGCCGCGCGTAGCGCAGTTGCAGGTAGTTTTGCCCGGGGTTGGGATTTTTGGTCCCGTCGGGGGAGCTGTGCTGGATGCGCAACTGCCATTCGTGCTGGTGCGCGGCGCCGTGGTTGTAGCCAACGGCCAGGTGTGAAGCAAAGTCAAAACGGGTGCCAATGCCGCGTTCGAAGAACCAGGGGCTGTGGCTGCTATTGGGTCGCAGTCGCCGCGTGGGGCTGATGTAGAGGATGGTGCAGCGCACCCGGCCCGTGGCTTCGTCCGAGGCCCACGGGCTGGCATACGAATCCCTGTGCCAGGGTGGTGAAAGTGCGTTGCAAAACAGGGGCCAGAGGTGGTAATGCTGTATGCCAATGTCATTTGGCTCTCGCCCCTGCGGACAGGCCAGGTCAGCGCATGTTGTGGCGGCCGCCGCGGTGGCCGTCTTTGCGGTGCTGGCGCAGTGTGTGTGCATCAAAGGTTTTTTGCTGCTCGGGGGTGAGCGTGGCGTAGAAGGTCTTGGCGGCCTCTCCACGGCGGTCGGCTTCGGCCATGCGCTCGCTGCGCAGGGCGCGCATGCGGTCGATGCGCTCAGGCGTCGTCAGTGCGGCCATTTCCTCGCGCTGGTTGCGCATGGGTTGCATTTTGGGCTGCATGGTCTGGGTGAACGCGGTCCAGGCACCTTCCTGGGCCGGGGCCAGTTTTAGCTGAACCTTGAGCTGGTCCATACGCTGGTGCATGCGTTTTTGTTGACGTTCCTGCATGCGGGCCGGGTCGCGTCCTTGCCGCTGCGGGGCGGCGGTGGTGCTGGTGGCGCTGTTTTCGCCAGCGGCTACGGGAGCTGTGCTTTGGGCCAGGACCGGCAGGGCCAGGGCCGTGATGAAGGCGGCAGTGGCCAGGCGGCGAGAAAAATGTGTCATGGTGAAATCCTTTCAGGGTGTTTCGCCCGTACGGAGGTGCAGGCTTGGGTTCGACTATGTTCTTCCTGTGTAACGCCACCATGCAGGAGGAGTGATGCTGTGTAAAGTTGTGTCAGCGCTTGCGGTGCGGACGCTTTATGGTTTGAGGTAAAAATGGCCTCCAGCGCTTTACTGTGTTGCGCAAGCAGCTATCAAATGGGTAGTTTCGGTGTCTCACACTTGGCTGGCCGTTCCCAGGCAGGGCCGACAATGGCAGCCTGTGAGCGTTTCTTTATTGAAGTAAAGGGTGTCCGTTGTTCAAGAACATGATCGTGTACCGCATCGTGCCGCAGTGGCAGGTGGGGCTGGAGCAGGTGGAAGAGGCCTTGGGCAAGGCTGTTTTCATGGAATGTGGTGCCACGCAAGAGCGGTCGGCCGGGTTTGTGCCGCCGCGGGGTGAGCTGCATGGCCCGTTGGCCGAATCCGTGGGCGGGCAGTGGGTACTGCGCTTCATGGTCGAGGCCAAGGTGCTGCCAGGCTCCGTATTGGCGCGCCGTGTGCAAGAAAAAGCCGAGCGCATCGAGCAGGAAACCGGCCGCAAGCCCGGCAAGAAGGAAAGCAAGGAACTCAAGGACGAAGCCAAGCTTGATCTGCTGCCCATGGCCTTCACCAAGCAGGGTTCAATGTGGGTGTGGATTGACTGCGCGGCGCGCACCCTGGTGCTCGACACCTCCAGCCAGGCGCGTGCTGACGAGGTGGTCAGCAGCCTGGTTGAACTGCTGCCGCCCGGTTTTGCTGTGGCGCTGCTGAACACGCAGACCTCGCCGCAGGCTGCCATGTCGCACTGGCTTGCGGCGCAGGAGCCGCCGGTGGGCTTTACCGTGGACCGCGAGTGCGAACTGAAAAGCGCGGACGAAGAAAAAGCCGTGGTGCGCTATGCCCGCCACCCGCTTGACATCGAGGAAGTGCAGGCGCACATTGCCGCAGGCAAGCTGCCCACCAAGCTGGCGCTGACCTGGGACGACCGCGTGTCCTTCATGCTGACCGAGGGTCTGCAGCTCAAGAAAATTGCCTTCCTCGACACCGTGTTTGAAGGCAGCAAGGCCGACGATGGTGGCTTTGACACCGACGTGGCGATTGCCACGGGCGAACTGTCGAAACTGCTGCCTGACCTGATCGAGGCGCTGGGAGGTGAGGCCGACAGCGGCATTGCCACGGCGGCTGCGGCGGATTCCTCTGCCAAATCCACCGTGACGGGCCCAGCCACCGCACCTGTGGACACCGATCCGGATTCGGCGCCGTTTTGAACCGGCCCGCCTGAAGAAACCTGCCTTGGCAGGTTTTTTTTTAGGCGCGACCGAAAATCGCCATCAGGCCAAAGGCCGTCGTCCACACAACAATCACCACGTAGGTGACGAAGTTCATCCAGAACATGAACGGTTCTTCTTCCCGGTCATAGGTACGCATCTGCCAGCCCCAGCCCTTGGCCACGATCTCGCCGGTGGTCCATGCCGTGAACACCCGGTAAGCGAAAAAGGCGCCAAGCAGGAGGAGGAGGGGAGCGATCATGGCGCCTACCGCCCCAGCAGCGACCGGGCCACCAGTTCCAGCATGATTTCGGAGGTGCCGCCATAAATACGCAGCACGCGCGCGTCGGTCCAGAAGCGGGCGATGGGGTACTCGGCCATGTAGCCGTAGCCGCCGAACAGCTGCAGGCAGGCGTCTGCCACGCGGCCCATGAGTTCGGTGGTGTGCAGCTTGAGGGCCGAGACCGCCTCGGGCGTGAGTTCGCCATGCTGGTAGGCGGCGATGCAGGCGTTGAGGAAGGCCCGCGATGCGGCAATGTCGGTGGCCTGGCGGGCGAGGGTGAATCGGGTGTTCTGGAACTGCCCGATGGTCTGGCCAAAAGCCTGGCGTTCCTGCACGTAGGCCACGGTGGCGTCGAGGGCGCCCTGGGCACCGGCGACGGCCTGCACGCCGATGATGAGGCGCTCGCGCGGCAGCTCGCGCATCATCTGCGCAAAGCCCTGGCCTTCCACGCCGCCGAGCAGGGCGTCGAGCGGCACGCGCATGTCGGTGAAGAACAGCTCCGAGGTGTCGCCCGCGTGCTGGCCGATCTTTTCCAGGTTCTTGCCGCGCGCAAAGCCGGGCGTAGTGGTGTCCACCAGGAACAGGCTCACGCCCTTGGCTCCGGCGGTGGGATCGGTTTTGGCGGCCAGCACCAGCAGGTCGCAGTTCTGGCCGTTGCTGATGAAGATCTTGCTGCCGTTGATGACGTAGTGGTCGCCGTCCTTGCGCGCCGTGGTTCGCAGGGCCTTGAGGTCGCTGCCCGCGCCGGGCTCGGTCATGCCGATGGCGGCAATCGCTTCGCCGCTGGCCATGCGTGGTAGCCAGTGCTGGCGCTGCGCCTCGGTGCCGCAGTGCAGCAGGTAGGGCGGGATGATGTCGTTGTGCACCTGCAGCCCGCCCACGAAGCCGCCGTAGCCCCGGCGCGAAAGCACCTCGATCACGGCGAACGAGAAGTGCACGCTGGCGCCGCTGCTGCCGTACTGTTCGGGCACATCGGCGCACAGGTAGCCTTGCGCGCCCATGCGGGTGAACAGGTCGCGCGGCACTTGGCCGGCCTTTTCCCAGTCGCGGTAGTGGGGCTCGATCTCGGTGTCGCAGAAGCGTTCGAGCGCGTCGGTGAAGAGCTGCAGTTCGGCGCGTTCGTCGGCAGGGAGGAAATGGTTGGTCAGCATGGCTTTATTGCTATATAAAAAATAGCTGCTTGCGCTTGCAGCATCAGCGCTGGAGGCCAAAAATGTCTAAATTTTTTGGCCTCCAGCAGAAGAGGGTTTACACCCGTTCGTAGATCGCGGCAATGCCCTGGCCGCCGCCGATGCACATGGTCACCAGTGCGTAGCGCCCGCCGGTGCGGTGCAGTTCGGCAATGGCCTTGGTGGTGATGATGGCGCCGGTGGCGCCCACGGGGTGGCCCAGAGAGATGCCCGAGCCATTCGGGTTCACCTTGGCCGGGTCCAGGCCCAGCTCCTGCACCACGGCGCAGGCCTGGGCGGCGAAGGCTTCGTTGGCCTCGATCACGTCCATGTCCTGCACCTTCAACCCGGTGCGCTGCAACACCTTTTGCGTGGCGGGCACAGGGCCGATGCCCATGTAGGCCGGGTCCACGCCCGCGTGCGCGTAGCCCACCAGGCGGGCCAGGGGTTTCACGTTCAGGGCCTGCAGGCGGTCACCGGCCACCAGCACCACGGCGCTGGCGCCGTCGTTGATGCCCGAGGCGTTGCCCGCGGTGACGCTGCCGCCGTCCTTGCGGAAGGCGGGCTTCATGCCGGCCAGGATTTCCAGGGTGGTGCTGGCGCGCACATGCTCATCGGTATCGAACAGCACCGTGCCTTTGCGCGTGGCAATTTCGACCGGGACGATCTGTTCCTTGAAATACCCCGCGGCGATGGCGGCAGCAGCGCGCTGCTGGCTTTGCAGGGCGAGCTGGTCCTGCATTTCGCGTGAAATTTTGTAGCGCTCAGCCACGTTTTCGGCGGTGATGCCCATGTGCATTTTTTGCCAGGGGTCGTGCAGGATGCCCAGCATGTAGTCGATGCTTTTGGTGTCGCCCATGCGCGCGCCGTAGCGGGCCGCCTGGTCGAAATACGGGCCCCGGCTCATGGATTCGCTGCCGCCGCCCACGGCCACATCGCAGTCACCGTAGCCAATGGCCTGCGCCGCCGAGATGATGGCCTGAAGGCCTGAGCCGCACAGGCGGTTGACGTTGAAGGCAGGCGTCTCGATGGGGCAGCCCGCATCAATGGCGGCTACGCGGGCAAGGTAGGCGTCCTTGGTGTCGGTGGGGATCACATTGCCCATGACGACATGGCCCACGGCGTCGGGCGCCAGGCCCGAGCGCGCAATGGCTGCCTTGACGGCGGTGGTGGCCAACTGGGTGTTGGGTACATCTTTGAGTGCGCCGCCAAAGGTTCCGATGGCGGTGCGGGCGGTGCTGACGATGAAAACGTCGCGGTGGGTCATGGAAATTCTCCAGAGATGAAAAACGGGGATCAGCGGCCCTGGAAGACCGGGGCGCGCTTGGCGAAAAAGGCTTCGATGCCCTCGGGCAGGTCGGCCGTGTGGGCACATTGTGCAAAAGCGGCGGCTTCGGCGTGCAGTTGTGTGGGCAGATCGTTGTCGAAGCTGCTGCGCAGCAGGCGGCGCATGTGGCCATAGGCCACGGTGGGCCCGGCGGCCAGGCGCTGGGCCAGTTGCTGCACAGCGGCGTCCAGCTCGGCGGCGGGCAGCACGCGGTTGACCAGGCCCAGGCGTTCGGCCTCGGGGGCGGTGTAGGTGTCGCCCAGCAGCGCGATTTCCAGCGCGCGGCGCAGGCCCACCAGGCGCGGCAGTGCCCACGAGGCGCCCACGTCACAGTTGGTGCCCAGCTTGATGTAGGCCAGGTTCAGGCGGGTGTCCTCGGCGGCGAGAACAAAGTCGGCCTGCAGCATGAGCGCCAGGCCGGCACCCGCCGCCACACCGTGCACCTGGGCAATGACGGGGGCGTTGAGGCGGGCCAGCAGGGGCAGGGCCTGGTTGAGGGGCGTGAGAATGTCGTGGGCGCCCTGCACCGGGTCGGAGCGCAGGGTGGCCAGGTCGCCCCCGGCCATGAAGCCCTTGCCGTTGCCGCGCAGCACCACGGCGCGCACGCCGGGGTCGGCGGCGATGGTCTGGACGGCGGCCAGAAAGGCCTGGGCCATGGGCACGTCGATGGCGTTGAGGGCCTCGGGGCGGTTGAAGCGCAGCGTGGCGATGGCGCCCTGGCGCTCGAGCAGCACAGGGGGCGGGGTGGTGGGGGCGTGCATGAGAATGCTCCTGAATTCGGAGCTGGTAGCGCTTTACAGTATTGGTTTTTAGATATTTCTATATTCAAAAATCAATGCCATCAAGCGCTAGCAGCTCT
>JAUYGP010000144.1 GCA_030690515.1 Giesbergeria sp. | reverse complement strand
CGAGCTTGTTCACGGCAAACACCAGCGAATGCACGCGCAGCAGGTGTGCCAGCAGGCTGTGGCGGCGCGTTTGCAGCAACAGGGCCAGGTGGGGGGTTTTCCAGTCGAGCTTGGTGGCATCGACCAGCACCACGGCGGCATCGGCGCTGCTGGCGGCCGTGACCATGTTGCGCGTGTACTGCTCGTGGCCCGGCGCATCGCCAATGATGAACTTGCGCTCTTCGGTGGCGAAGTAGCGGTAGGCCACGTCGATGGTGATGCCCTGCTCGCGCTCGGCAGAGAGGCCGTCGGTCAGCAGGGCCAGATCGGTCTCGCCCGCGCGCTGCACGCCTGCCAGGTGGTCTTGCAGCACGGCCTTGCTGTCTACCAGCAGGCGGCCAATGAGGGTGCTTTTGCCATCGTCCACACTGCCGCAGGTAATGAACTTGAGTGCAGAAATATGGTCATTTTGGCCTCTAGCGCTTGATGGTATTGCGCTAGCAGCTATCGAATTAATAGTGGTCATCAAAAATACCCGTCTTTCTTGCGCTTTTCCATCGAAGCGTCAGAGGTTTTGTCGTCCATGCGTGTGGAGCCGCGTTCGCTCACGTCGGCAGCCAGCGTTTCGATCACGATCTCGGCCGCTGTGGCGGCCAGGCTTTCAACCGGGCAGGTGCAGGTGATGTCGCCCAGGGTGCGAAACCGCACGTCGCGTGTTTCCAGCTGCTCACCGCTGCGCAGTGGCGTGAGGGGTGTCACAGGCACCAGCAGGCCCTTGCGCTCGACCACGTCGCGCTGGTGCGTGTAATACAGCGAGGGCAGGGCAATCTGCTCGCGCTCGATGTATTGCCACACGTCCAGCTCGGTCCAGCTGCTGATGGGGAACACGCGAAAGTGCTCGCCGAGCTGCAGGCGGGTGTTGAACAGCGTCCACAGCTCGGGCCGCTGGGCCTTGGGCTGCCATTGGCCGAAGCTGTCGCGGTGGCTGAAGATGCGCTCTTTGGCGCGGGCCTTTTCTTCGTCGCGGCGGGCGCCGCCGATCAATGCATCAAAACGGAATTCTTCAATCGCTTCGAGCAGCGTGACCGACTGGTGCACGTTGCGCGGCTCACCGGGGTGCGCCAGGCGCACGGTGCCCCGCGCCATCGAGTCTTCGACGTTGCGCACGATGAGTTCAGCGCCCAGCTCTTGCGCACGCAAATCACGAAAGGCCGTAACTTCGGGGAAGTTGTGGCCGGTGTCGATCATGAGCAGGGGGTAAGGGATGCGACCCGCGCCAAAAGCCTTTTCAGCGCACTTGAGCATGACCAGCGAATCCTTGCCGCCCGAGAACAGCAGGGCGGGGCGCTCGAAGGCGGCGGCCACTTCGCGCAGGATGAAGATGGTTTCCTCCTCCAGCGCATCGAGGTGGCGATTGCTGAGGTGGTTCAGCGCCAGGGGGTCTACGCGGGCGTTCATGCGGGGGATTCCTCGTTGTGTTTTTGGGGCTGTGCTGGTGTGGGTTTCTGGACGTGCAAGCCGCATTCCTTCGCGCTCTCATCCTCCCACCACCACCGTCCGGAGCGAAAGTCTTCGCCCATGGTCACGGCGCGGGTGCACGGTGCGCAGCCGATGCTGGGGTAGAACTGGTCGTGCAGCGGGTTGTAGTCCACGCGGTTCTCGAGCACGTAATGCCAGACGTCACCCTGTGTCCAGTCGGCCAGCGGGTTGAACTTGCTCAATCCCTTGGTCGCCACCTCGCTGGTGTCCACTGGCGGCACTTCGGCCCGCGCGTTGGACTGCTCGCGGCGCAGCCCGGTGATCCAGGCCTTTTTGCCGGCCAGCGCACGCGCCAACGGCTCCATCTTGCGGATGTCGCAGCAGTGCTTGCGCTGGGCGACGCTGTCGTAAATGGCGTCCTGCCCCTGGGTGCGGATGAAGTGGATCACCGCTTCATGCTGGGGCCGGAACACCTGCACGTTGATACCAACGAGTGCCTGGGTGCGCTCCAGCAGCGCCAGTGTTTCGGTGTGCAGGCGCCCGGTTTCGAGCACAAACACCCCAATCGGCAATTGCAGGCGGCGGATCATATCGGTAATGACCATGTCTTCCACGCCCAGGCTGTTGGCCTGCGTCACGTCGCCTAAAGCGGCGGCGCGCCGCAGCAGCGCTTCTGCCTGGGCGTGCTTGGCAGCGTAGCTGGCAGAGGGCCTGGCATACAGCGCAATGGCGGATGCCTTGGCGGCACTGGCCAGCGTGTTCAAGGAGGAGGAGGCGTTGCTCATGCGGATTCCAGCGTCGCCTCGCGGGCAAACAGGGGGCGTGGCTCGTTCACGTCGCCCTGATAGAAAGCGCTAAAGCGCGCAAACTGGCGCTCGGCAGCGGCGGCGTCCACGCCTTCGGCCAGCACGGCGCTGGTGAAACCGCTGCGGTGCATGTGCACCAACTGGTCGATCAGCACATCGCCCGTGGCGCGAATGTCGCCGCAGAAGCGGTAACGTCGGCGCAGCAGCAAGGCCTGGCTGTAGGCGCGGCCATCGGTGAATTTGGGGAACTGCAGCTCTACGCGCGCCACGCCGTCCAGCGCGCCGCTAGCCACCAGCTCGGCCAGTTCCACATCGTTGGCAATTTCCAAGGTTTTTTGGCCTTCATCGCCCGCAGGTATTGCGTTAGCAGCTATTATTTTCATAGTCATCAGTCGCTCTCAGTCTTGTTCTGCCAGGGCTTCCTGGTCGGCCTTGGGGCGGCGGGCGCCGTTGGCGGCCTGCTTGAAAGGGTCGTGGCCGATGCGGCGCAGCGCGTCGATGAAAAACTCGCCGGGCTTGCGCAGTTCGCGGAAGGTACCCAGCAGCGCCTCGATCACGTCCGGCACTTCGGCTGCCGTGAACGAGGGGCCGACCACCTTACCGCCGATGGCGGGGCCCGACAGCGTAGAACCGTCCGCTCCGCCCAGCGTGATCTGGTACCACTCCTTGCCGTCTTTATCCACGCCCAGGATGCCGATGTGGCCGCTGTGGTGGTGGCCACACGAGTTGATGCAACCGCTCATGTGCAGGTCGATGGGCCCCAGGTCGAACAATTCGTCCAGGTCTTGATAACGCTCGGTCACGGCGTTGCCGATGTGCAAAGAGCGCGCATTGGCCAGCGAGCAGTAGTCGCCGCCCGGGCAAATGATCATGTCGGTCAGCAGGCCGATGTTGGGCTGCGCCAGGCCCAGTGCACGGGCGGCTTCGTACAGCGCGGGCAGGTCGCTCTCATGCACCCAGGGCAGCATCAGGTTTTGTTCGTGCGTCAGGCGCGCTTCGGCCGCGCTGAATTGTTCGGCCAGTTGGGCCAATGCGTCCAGGGTGTCGGCATCGGCATCACCCGTGGCAAAGCCGGGGCGTTTGAACGACAGGGTGACGGTCTTGAGGCCGGGCAATTGGTGGCCGCGCACGTTTTGCTGCAGCCAGCGCTGGTACAACTGGCCTTGCGCATTCACTTTGGAGGGCAGGTTGGCGGCCTTTAGCTCGGGAACCACGAAATGGCCCGTGACCCGGTCAAGCTCTGCCTGCGTGATGGTGTGGGGCGCGCCGTCGAGGTTGACGATGTCCTGGTATTCCTTCTCCACCGCATCGATGAATTTCTGGCCTTCGCTCTTGACCAAAATCTTGATGCGGGCCTTCCACTTGTTGTCGCGCCGACCGTAGCTGTTGTAGGTGCGTACCACGGCTTCGATGTAGTTGAGCAACTGGTCCCACGGCAAAAATTCGCGCACCACGCTGCCAATGATGGGCGTGCGGCCCATGCCGCCGCCCACTTTCATGGTGAAGCCCACGCTGCCGTCTTCGGCCCGGCGCGCTTGCAGGCCAATGTCGTACCAACCAATGGCAGCGCGGTCTTCTTCGGCGCCGTTGAAGGCGATCTTGAACTTGCGCGGCAGGTAGGTGAATTCGGGGTGCAGCGAGCTCCACTGGCGCGTGATCTCGGCAAACGGGCGGGTGTCGACGATGCTGTCCTCGGCGATGCCTTCGAGCGCGTCGCAGGTGATGTTGCGGATGTCGTTGCCGCTGGTCTGGATGCCGTGCATGCTCACGCTGGCCAGCAAGTCCATCACGTCGGCCGCGCGGTTGAGCGGAATCCAGTTGAACTGCACATTGGTGCGCGTGGTGAAGTGGCCGTAGCCGTAGCGCAGTGGCGGTGCGGCCAGGGTTGCGCCGGGCTGTGCGTCCTGCAATTCGTCTTGTGTGGCTTGGGCGTGTGCCAGCAGTTCGGGTGCGGGCTTGTCGTAGTCGCGTGCAATGTGGGCCAGCGTGCGCAGTTGTGTGCTGCTGATTTCGCCATAGGGCACGGCAATGCGCGCCATCGGCGCGTAGCGCTGGATGTACCAGCCGTTTTGCAGGCGCAGTGGCAAAAGCTGTTCATCGGTCAGTTCACCGCGCTCCCAGCGCTCAAGCTGGTCGCGGAACTGCTCGGCGCGCAGCTGGACGAATTTCTTGTCGAAGTCGGTGTATTGGTACATGGGGCAACGAGCCTCTTAAATCAAAACAAGTTTGGCGCCCGCCCAGGCGAGCAGCAGCGAAAGGGCAGAGCGGATCAGCCGCTCTGGAGTACGGGATACGAGGCGCGTGCCCAGCCAGATGCCGGGCAGCGACCCGGCCAGCAACTGCGCCAGCAAGGCCCAGTCCACCGAGCCCAGCGATGCGTGGCCCATGCCGGCCACCAGCGTCAGCGGCACGGCATAAGCAATGTCGGCGGCAATGATGCGCGGCAGCGGCAGGTGCGGGAAAACGAGCAGCAGCACGGTGACGCCAATGGCCCCCGCGCCCACCGAGGTAAAGGTGACCAGCGTGCCGATGACCGCGCCCAGCAGCACCGGCAGGCTCCAGTGGCGTGGCTGCGTGGCGGCTGCGCCACTGCCCTGGCGTGCAGCTTGCTCGGCCGCCTGGCGCTGGGCTGAGAAGGCCACCACCTTGTACAGCATGGCTGCGGCGGTGAGCAGCAGGGCCGCGCCCAGGGTGGTGGTCATGAGGTGTTGCACCTGCTCGCTGGCCGGGCCCAGGTGCTGCAGCAGCCACAGCGAAGCCAGTGCCGCCGGAATGCTGCCCGCGCACAGCAGGCCCACCACGCTCCAG
>JAUYGP010000143.1 GCA_030690515.1 Giesbergeria sp. | reverse complement strand
GGGCCGGGGGTAGAGCTTGAGCGTGGCGGCGGTGATGATGCCCAGCGTGCCTTCGCTGCCAATGAACAGGTCGCGCAGGTCGTAGCCGGTGTTGTCCTTGCGCAGGCCGCGCAGGCCATCCCACACCTCGCCCTGGGGCGTGACCACTTCCAGGCCCAGGCACAGGTCGCGCGTGTTGCCGTAGCGCACCACCTGGGTGCCTCCGGCGTTGGTGCCCAGGTTGCCGCCAATGGTGCAACTGCCTTCGGCGGCGAGTGACAGTGGGAACAGCAGTCCGGCCTTTTCGGCGGCGTCCTGCACGTTTTGCAAGATGCAGCCAGCCTCCACGGTCAGCGTGAGGTTGTCTTTGTCCAGGGCACGCACGGCGTTCATGCGGGTAAGGCTGAGCACCACCTCGCGGCCCGAGGTGTCGGGGGTCGAGCCCACCGAAAGGCCCGTGTTGCCGCCCTGCGGCACGATGGGCGCCCCGGCTGCAGCGCAGGCCTTGACCACGGCGGCGACCTCTTGCGTCGTAGCCGGGCGCACCACGGCCAGCGCCTTGCCATGCACGCGGCGGCGCCAGTCTTGTTCCCAGGCGCTGAGGTCACCTTCGGTGAGGACATGGGCTTCGCCCACGGCCAGGCGCAGGGTTTCGATCAGGGTTTGCATCGTGCAGGTTCTCCAGCAGGGCTGCCTGGGGCGGCAGCGCGGTTCAAGGGGTCGTGGTGGCCGGCTCTTGTGCCGGGGCACTGCGCAGGCGCAGGCGGATGTGGGCCGTACAGGCAGTAAACAGCACCAGGCACAGCGCCACCTCTATCATGGCCAGCCACTGGCTGGGGGGGCGGTCGCTCCAGGCGCGCACCACGCCTTCGGTGAAATACAGCCACACCAGCAGGCTCACCCAGCGGTAGGTGTACATGCGATTTTTCAAAAAACCGGCCAGCGGGATGCACAGCGGCAATGCCTTGAGGGCCAGCCACGAGCCGCCCGGTCGCAGAGGTGCCAGGAACAGCTCCCAGGCCAGGCTCAGTGCGATCAGGGCCAGCAGGCTGGCCACGGCAAGGCGGCGGGCGTCGTGTACCAGGGGGTTTGTGGTGATGGGGCGGGGGGGCGTGGGGTCGGCAGGGTTCATTGCGATGGCATCATAGCGATCATGTCCTTTTCCCTACAGACCGTGGTGCAGCGCCTCGAAGCGCTGGTGGCCGATCTTTCGCGCTTTCCCTGGAAGACGACCGCCCACACCTTGCGCGAGCGCTTTCGTGAGGACAGCCTGGGTCTGACGGCCAGCAGCCTGACGTTTACCACCATCCTGGCTTTGGTGCCCTTTTTTACCGTGGCACTGGCGGTTTTTACGGCTTTCCCCATGTTTGGCAAGCTACAGGATGTGCTGCAGCGCTGGCTGCTCGACAGCCTGGTGCCCGAGAGCATTGCGCGCCAGGTGTTGGGCTATCTCACGCAGTTCTCCGCCAAGGCCAGCCGCCTGGGCTTGCTGGGCTTTAGTGTGCTGCTGGCCAC
>JAUYGP010000529.1 GCA_030690515.1 Giesbergeria sp. | reverse complement strand
GCCTTTGTCGAGGCCGGGCAGGATGAATACGAAGAACGGTATCGCCAGCGGGTGGTGCAAAATCTGACTCGCCGGGCTCACCAATTGGGCTTTCAACTTACACCGCAGGGAACCGCCGCAGCATGATCTCGAAGATCCAATTTCTCGGCGTTGGTGAGGAAGTTTCTTAAGGGGCCTTTATGAGATGGCGTAAATTGATCAATTGGCCAGAAGAAGAGCTATGGCGAGGCTCTGTTTTTCGTGTGCTCAAAAGCGATTGGCCACATGAGGCACCTGTTGACCTCATGCTTGTTTTCTCAGAGTCATCCCCGAGTGGCTTCGCACTGGTCGTAACCACCGGATACAAGGCCGGAGCGTCTCCGTGGCAGCTTCCCGCCTCCGCCAAGGCGAAGGGAAAGGTTCAGGCCATATCGCGCTCGTGGCTCCTAAAGCACTGGGAGAAGCGCGTCTATGCAGGCTGTCCGGTCACGGCAGTTCGGGTCATTGCCAACTACCCATCAGGCGTGGCAATCGAAGGGCGGCCCTAACAATTCATTCAAGCCGACGCCGCTTCGCGGCGCGGCCTAATTCAGGCGTGTGTGCCGTGCATGGCACGAATCCAGCCGGGTGAAAGTCCCGGTGCCAGGCTTGTAGAGCCGAAGGCTAGCCAAAGGGCAAGTGCGTCGCCGCGAGGCGGGGTGCGGAGGAAGTCCAAGGCGAAATCGCAGGGCGATGAACAAAAACCGGATATGAGGCGTGATGCATTCGGGACGAGCGGGCACGTGACCACGAAGTCCTCTATCTACAAGTCGGTGGCAACACCGACAAGGGTGCATTTTGTAAATCCGGCGTCTATGCGAGGAAGGATTCGTGTCTTACCACGGGAGATCTGCCATGTGTCGTGGCCGCGAAAGCGGTCAAGCGACTGAGAACCGGGGAACTGGTTTTGACCGCATGGCAGAAGTCAGCAAAAGGCATAGTAGGTGCGGCCCGCACCGAAGGCCTGAACCTTGAACGATGAGGAATTGGCGTGAAGAGAGATGGGACTGCATCTGACAAGCACAACGCGGCTCACGCTGCGGTGCCACCACCATTGCCCCAGATGGCAATACCGGTGGATGAACCCATCGCTGGAGAACACCAGAGCACCCCATCATCGCAAATCTCAACCCTGATGGCCGAGGTTCTGCACAAAGAGAACCTCAAACGGGCCTTGGAGCGGGTCAAACGCAACAAAGGCGGGTATGACCGTCGATCAACTCGGCGTCCACCTCAAAGCGAACTGGCCCAGCATACGCGCCCAACTGGTAGACGGCTCTTACCAGCCCAAGCCAGTCAAGCGCGTGGAAATCCCAAAGCCAGACGGAAGAAAACGCCAGCTAGGCATCCCCACTGTGGTGGATCGGTTCATCCAGCAAGCTGTAGCCCAAGTGGTGCAGCAACAATGGGAGCCGCACTTCCACCCCAACAGCTACGGCTTTCGGCCAGGGCGCAATGCTCACCAAGCAATGCGCCACGCCCAAACCACGATCCGACAAGGATACGGCTGGGTGGTGGACATTGACCTGGAGGCGTTCTTTGACCGCGTCAACCACGACCGCCTGATGGTGCGCGTGCGCAAGCACGTGGATGCACCCGATGTACTCCAACTCATCAACCGCTTCCTTAAAGGCGGTGTGCAGGTGAACGGCCAAACCCAGGCAACAATGCAAGGGGTGCCGCAAGGCGGCCCCTTGTCGCCGGTGCTGGACGAACTGGACTGGAAACTGCAAACCCAAGGCCACCGCTTTGCCCGCTACGCTGATGACTGCAATATCTTTGTCAAAAGCCAACGCGCGGGTCAGCGGGTCATGCGAAACGTAACGCGCTACCTGAGAAACACACTGCGGCTCACAGTGAACGTCAACAAGAGCGCCGTAGACAGACCCAAAAACCGCAAGTTTCTGGGCTTCACCGTCAGCCGAAATGGAGCCAGGATCAAGGTGGCCGACAAGGCCATTGAGAAACTCAAGGACACCATCAGGGCGCTGACCCGTCGCACACGAGGTCACCGTTTGGTTGACATCGTGCAAGAGTTAAAGACTGCCCTGACGGGGTGGAAAGCCTACTTTGGAATAGCCGAAGTGTTGAGCCCTCTGCGCGAAATCGACAAATGGGTGCGACGGCGGATACGATGCTACGCATGGAAACAATGGGGCAGCGCGGGATACCGCGAGTTAAGGAAACGCGGGGTCACTGTGCGCGAGGCTTGGAACACAAGCAAGAGCGCGCATGGGCCATGGCGCCTGAGCAAAACGCCAGCCCTGAATCTGGCCCTGCCCGCAAAGTTGTTTCGTCAAATGGGGCTGCCCGAATTGGCACCAGTCAAGGCAGCGTGAGAGAAACGACGTGTCAAGGAACCGCCGGATACGTGACCCGTATGTCCGGTGGTGTGGGAGGGGGAGGCCGTGAGGCTTTCTCCTATCCCGATTAAACGGCCGCACGTTCTTGTTGCTGCTTGACTTGCCGCGAGCGGTAAATACAATGTACATATGATTAGATTCGAATGGGATGAGCCCAAAGCCGCTGCAAATCTGAAGAAGCATCAAGTGTCTTTCGAAGAGGCGAAGTCAGTTTTCTTCGACGAATTTGGTGTGCAGTTTTTCGATGACGATCACTCATTCGACGAAGAGCGCTTCCTGATGCTTGGTATGAGCTCGGGGGCAAAGCTGCTCATCGTTTGCCATTGCGAACGGGAACATGGTTCAGTTATTCGCATCATCTCAGCACACAA
>JAUYGP010000142.1 GCA_030690515.1 Giesbergeria sp. | reverse complement strand
GCGGAAGAATGCAAACACGGCTCTGGCGCGTGGCTCGGGGTCCAGGCCGTTGGTGAAGTGGGTTTCCACCCCAGTGCTCTCCCACACAAAAGGCAGCGGGCGGCTCCAGGCGGGCAAGGTGGTGGGCAGGCCTTGGGCGTAGCGGCCGCTTTGCAGCTCCACGCCGGTCAAAGTGGCGCCTTGCTTCTTGGCCTCGATCACGCCGCAGGCCTTGCCATTCACATAAAGCAGGTAGTCGGCAAAGCCAAAGCCGTTATTCAACGGGAATTCGCGGATGGCTACGCCGGTAGCCGCGTGGATGTTGGCATCCGCCACATTGCAGACGTGCCAACCAGCCTGCACAAGCAGTGCGTCGATGCTGACTCTGGCTTTTTGCTCTGGCGTCATAGGCTCCCCCCTGCAGTGCATTCTAGTGAACAAGCAGGAAATGGCCTCCAGCGCTTGTGTGTAATGTGCTGGCAGCTATATTTTTAATAGCTCATTGGTGCGACCTCACCGTGCTTTGGTGGGGGCACGCTGGTTGGGCATGGGGATGGGGAAAATCCAGGCGTACCCCTACAGCGCCTGCGGCACCGCCTCCGCCAGAAAGTCATACACGGCCCGGATGCGCACACTGGTACGGATCTCGCGGTGCACGGTGAGCCAGATGGGTAAGGGAGGCGGCTTCAGCATGGGCAGCACGGGTTGCACGTCGGGGTCGGTGCGCGCCATGTAGTGCGCCACAAAACCAATGCCCAGTCCCGCGCGCACGGCCTGCCAGTAAGCCATGAGGTCGTCGGTGCGAAAAGCGAACTGCTCGCGCCCCACTGGGTAGCCCAGGGCGGCAAAGCCGCGCAGGATGTCCTCATTGCGGTCGTTGCCCACCAGCTCGTGCGCCAGCAGGTCGGTGGGCTGGCGTGGCACGCCACGGCGGCGCAGGTAGTCGCGGTGCGCAAAGGCCCCCAGCGCAACGGTGCCGATGCGCCGTGCCACCAGGCTGGACTGGTCTGGCCGCACCATGCGCAGGGCGATGTCGGCCTCGCGGCGCAGCAGGTTGGTAACGTCGTTGCTGGCCACCAGTTCGACCTGGATGTCGGGCAGTGCCTGGCGCATCTGCAGCAGCAAGGGCGGCAGCAGCAGGCAGGCCACCGGCTGGCTTGCCGTGATGCGCACGCTGCCACGCACCCCCATTTGTGCGCTGGAGACCCCATGCGCCAGTTGCAGGGCCCCCGCCTCCATCGCCCGGGCCGATGTGGCCAGGCGCAGGGCCGTGGCCGTGGGTTGCAGGCCCCGCCCGGTGCGCTCGAACAGCACCACGCCCAGCTGCGCCTCCAGGTCGGTGATGTGGCGGCCCATGGTGGGCTGGCTCGACTGCAGCGCCCGGGCTGCGCCCAGCAGGCTGCCGTGCTCCAGCACGGCCAGAAAGGACTGGATCAGGCGCCAGTCGAAAGAGGTATTCATTTATGAAATGCTGCTATGGCTATTTATGCAATTGTGCAAGTACGCGATGGTTCGCACAATCGGCTGCATCACGATGAACCAGGAGATTCAGATGGAAAAAACAGTATGGGTGATGGGCGCACGCGGGCGCCTGGGGGCAGCGGTGGCGCAGGCCTTTGCTGCGGCGGGCTGGCGGGTGCGCGCACCCTGGCGGCATGGGGCAGGCACGCCGCCGCCCGCGCTGCCGGGCGTGGAGTGGCTGGTGTCGGACGAGGCCCTGCGCGCGGCGCAGGCGCAAGGCGCTGATGTGCTGGTGCATGCGATGAACCCGGCGCGCTACACGGCTGCTGCCTGGCGCGCCGAGGCCCCGGCGATGCTGCGCAGCGCCATCGATCAGTCGTTGGCGCTGGGGGCCTTGCTGCTGTTTCCGGGCAACGTGTACAACTTTGGCGCGGGCATGCCCGCCGTGCTCGATGCCCACACGCCCCAGCGGCCCACCACGCCCCTGGGCCAGGTGCGCGTGGCGCTAGAGCAGCAACTGGCCCAGGCCGTGGCCACCCAGGGGCTGCGGGCCATCATCGTGCGGGCGGGCGACTTCTTTGGCGCGGGCCAGGGGACCTGGCTGGACCAGGTCATTGCGCGCAAGCTGCACCAGGGGGTGATGACCTGGCCTGGGCCGCTCAACGTGCCCCACGCCTGGGCCTATCTGCCCGACCTGGCCCAGGCCTTTGTGCGTGTGGCTGCCGCTCCGGCCCCGCCGCCGGGCGCCTTGATGTGCCTGCCCTTTGCCGGGCACACAGCCACCGGAAACGACTGGCACGCCGTACTGGCCGAATGGGCACAGGAGCAGGGCGGGTTGCGAGGCGGCTCCCTGCGCGTGCAGCCCCTGCCCTGGGGCTGGATGCGGCTGGCCAGCCCGGTGGTGCCATTGCTGCGATCGCTGCAGGCCATGCGCTACCTGTGGGAGGTGCCGCACGCGCTGGATGGCACGGTGCTGGTGCAGCACGCAGGGGCCTTGCCCCACACCCCGCTGCGCGATGCCTTGCGCGCCAGCCTGGCCGTGCGCAGCGTCGCATCGGCGGCCCCCTTTCCGCTTGCTACTGGAGCCTGAGCCATGATGGAACGACGCCAATTCATGCGTGTGCTGGGCGGCGCTGCCGTGCTGGCCGCCGTGCCCGCGCTGCCGGGCTGCTCATCAACCCTGCCTGCCGAAGCGGTGGCCGCCTGGCAAGGCCCTGCGCCTGTGCCGCCCGGGGGCGATGTGCGCCGCTGGATCGTGGCGCACGCCATCCTGGCGCCGCATTCGCACAACCTGCAGTCCTGGCTGGTGGATTTGCAGCAGCCTGGCGAGATCATGCTGTACTGCGACCACACGCGCCTGCTGCCCGAGACCGACCCGCACTCGCGCCAGATTCTGATGAGCCAGGGCACCTTCCTGGAGCTGCTGCACCTGGCGGCCCTGCAGCAAGGCCTGCGCGCCGAGATCGATTTGTTCCCGCACGGCGAGTTTGACCCGCGCACGCCGCCCGCGCCGCCGCACACGCACCATGCCACGGCCCGCGTGCGGCTGGTGCCCGATGCCAGCGTGCAGCCCGACCCATTGTTTGGCCAGATCTTCCAGCGTCGCACCAACCGCTCGGCCTACGACATGCGCACGCCCGCGCCGCAGGCGGTGCAGGCCATCGCTGCGGCCTGCACGGCGCCCCGACTGCGGACTTCCTTCGCGCTGCCCGGCGACGCGCGGTTGTCCGAGCACCGCGCCATCGCACGCGATGCCTGGCGCGTGGAACTGGTCACGCCGCGCACCATGCTCGAATCCCTGAAGGTGTTGCGCGTGGGTCCGCGCGAGATCGCCGAGCACCGCGACGGCCTGAGCGTGAACGAGCCGCTGCCGCGCCTGCTGGCTGCCCTGGGCCTGTTTGATCGCAGCCGCGCCCCCGGCCCGGACGACATGGCGGTGACCCAGCAGGTGCAAGACTTCAACGCCAAGATCGACGCCACGCCCGCCTTCTTTGCCATGGTGACCGAGGGCAACACCCGCAGCACCCAGGTGCTGGCCGGTCGAGCCTATGCCCGCGCGCAATTGGCGGCCACGGCGCACGGCCTGGCCATGCACCCGCTGCAGCAGGCCCTGCAGGAATACCCCGAGCAGGCCCGCCACTACGCCGCCATCCATGCCCTGCTGGGCGCCACGCCCGGGCGCGCTACGGTGCAGATGTGGGCACGGCTGGGCTACGCCCCACCCGTGGACCCGGCACCGCGCCGGGGGGTGCCTGCGCATGTGCTGTGAAGCCCGGCGCAGATGCGTATTTCAATAAAAAATGACCTCTAACGCCCGTGGATCAAGCGCTGCAAGCTACTAAATATGTAGCAAAAAAGCGCGAATCAACGCCCCACCACCGACCAGCCTGCCTGCTGGTTCTTCTTGTCGTTCTCGTACTCCCAGGACGTACCGCAGTGGTCGCACTGGTAGCGGGTGATGGTGACGGTGCCGGTCGGGCGGTCTTCCTTGCGGTTGCCGCGCTGCACCAGTTCGGCATGGCCGGGCGCACGGCGCCAGTTGCGCTGGATGCCCTTGCAGGCATCGCACAGTTCCATCGGGTTCAGCTCGCGCTGTCGGGCCAGTTCTTTGGTCATGGGGTGAAAGCCCTTGGGGGCTGTGGTTGGGTGGGTTTACGCAGGGCAGGGCGGGGCGGCTACTGTAAGGCACCTGCGCCCATGGAACAACGCGGGGGCCGGATCACCCACCAAAAAGGGCGCGATGGTGCTGCCATCGGGCCGTCGTTGTGGGTAGCGGCCCGCAAGGGCCTCAAGCCGCACTGGCCATGCGCAGCCTGCGCGCGGCCTCTTCATCGCGCGCGTCGTCAATCTCGCGCAGCACGGCCTGCATGTCCACGTCGACGCGCTCGGGCGCGTAGCGGCCACTCAAAGGCGTCTCGTTGCTCAGCAGGCCACTCTGGTACAGGCTCCAAATCTCGGGGCCGTACTGGGTGGCGCGCAGCTCGGGTGCGAACTGGCCAAAGAAGTTGCGCAGGTTGGCCACGTCGCGCAGCAGCATGCGCTGGGCGTGGTTGTTGCCTGCAGCGTCCACGGCCTGGGGCAGGTCGATGATGACCGGGCCCTCCGTGTCAGCCTCACCGTCCGCGCCGGGCAGGTGGGCCAGCAGGATGTTGAACTCCGACAGATCACCGTGCACCACGCCTGCACACAGCATGCGCACCACTTCGGCCACCAGCGTGGCGTGGTGGGCGCGGGCGTCTTCCGGGGAAAAGGCCACGTCGTTCAAACGCGGGGCCGCGTCGCCGTGGGCGTCGGTCACCAGCTCCATCAACAACACGCCGTCGTGAAAATTGAACGGCTGTGGCACGCGCACGCCCGCAGCGGCCAGGCGGTAGAGCGCATCGACCTCGGCGTTTTGCCAGGCGGCCTCTTGCTCCTGCCGGCCAAACTTGCTGCCCTTGGCTATGGCGCGGGCCGACCGCGAGTTTTTCACCTTGCGGTTCTCGGTGTAGTCCACCGCTTGGCGAAAGCTGCGGTTGTTGGCTTCTTTGTAGATCTTGGCGCAGCGGGTTTCGTCGCCACTGCGCACCACAAAAACCATGGCTTCCTTGCCGCTCATCAGCTGGCGAACCACGGTGTCGATCAAGCCTTCGTCGATGAGGGACTGGAGTCTGGGGGGTGCTTTCATCGGGCCTGTATTGGGGGAGGGAACTGTGCGATTGTCGCTGCAAGCCCCCTGATCGATGGTGAATGGCCAGCCGTGCAGGCCTGGCATGCGGGCTATCGTTGTTGGCGGCTGGCCTACCCTGGACGAGAAGCACCAGACGACACAGCGCCCGCCGCCGCCCCTGGCGCGCACAAACTGCGCAACCGCGCGTGAGCATCACCGTCGCGGTTCGGCGGCAACTGGTGCTTGGCCAGCAGGTAGTGGTCGGTGAACACGTCCAGATAAGCCTCCAGCACCTGCGCGGCGTGGGGCTCGCCTGCGAGATTCAGGCACAACGCGGCCACTTCCGAGGTGCAGAAATGATCGTCCCGCCGTGAGCGGCGCAGTTGGTAGCGCGAGATATCGTCGGGCGCGAGGCTGAGCACTGGAAAGCGATCCAGGTACGGGCTTTTGCGGAACATCTTGCGCGCCTCGGGCCAGGTGGCGTCCAGCAGGATGAACAGCGGGCGCGGCTGTTCCGGTTCGTACCCGGCCTGGGGCACCGCCAGGGCGTGAACCACGCGCTCGGGCGCCACAAATTCACCGGGGAACACCACAAACGGCTGCCACTGCGGGTCGGCCAGCAGCGCCAGCAGGGCGGGGTCGACCTCGGTGCGCGCCCAGCCAAAGGCAAAGGTGTCGGGCACCACATCGGCAATCAGCCAGCCGGTGTTGCTGGGCTTGAGCGGCTCGATGTCGGCCATCAGCAGGCACACCCCGGCGCGCGTGGGCACCAGCGGGTGCAGCGCGCACAGGCAGTGGCTGGGCACCAGGCGGCAGCCCGGGCAGCGCGCACCCTTGGGGCCGCCGCGGGCCAGAAACGGCTTGGCACTGCGCGCCAGGCGGGCAGTGCGCAGGCGTGCCACCGCGTGGGGTGGGCGCGCCTGGGCGGCAGGGGCAGAGGGCTTTTCAGTCACTGCGCAGCGATGCAATGGGGGAAGGAGCACCGCGGCACAGGGCGTAGCTTCACTTCAGGCTCTCTAGCGTAAACAGCGGTACCTCGGCCTCGCGGCTAAGCCACAGGCCGCCGCCCAGCGCGGTAAAGCCGGTGTCGAGCCCGCGCCGGTACAGGGCCGCGCGGTGGCGAAACATGCGCGGGTCGGTCAGGTCCTCGTCCAGAATGCCCTGCTCCCAGTCCTCGCGCGAGACGGCCTCCAGGTACATCGCCCCGCAGGAGAGCTGGCCCAGGTTGTGCAGTGCGCGTTTGAGGTCGGCCGCGTCGAGGTAGGGCAGCACGCCCTGGCAAATCACCAGGTCAAACGGTGCGCTGGCGCGGTAGTCCACCACCGAGCCGCGCTCCCAGCCAAAGCGCTCGCACAGGTAGGGACTGAACTCCACGCCGTGGTAGCTGGCCAGCGGAAAGTGGCGTGCCATCACGTCCTTCCACAGGCCAATGCCGCAGCCCACATCCAGCACGCGGCGCACCGGCACGCGCAGGTACTGCAGGTAGCTGCACACAAAGGCGCCCAGCCGTTCCAGGTGCTGGGGGTCGGCCACGCTGGTTTTTTTGTCGAAGTAAAAGCGCTGGTAGTACGCCTCGTCGAACAGGGTATCGCTGGCAGATTTCAAGCGCTCATTCCTCGGAGTGGTTTGCACGGCGAAGGCCTCGGGTCGCCCGGGGGCGGGCCGGCATGCCATGGGTGGGGTGTCTCAATAGTTGTGGGCATAAACAATGGCGGCATGGGCCAAGTGTGCCGCCAGAAACACCGACGAGAGGGCGGCGTACATCCAGGGCCGGTAGCCGCAGCGCCAGACAAGGTGGCGACCCACCAGTGCAAGCCCCAGCAGCCACAGCGCCGGGGTGTAGGCCGGGGCCAAAAAACCCAGGCCACTGGTGGCCCAGGCCGACTGGGGCGCCACGATGAGCGGCACCCAGCTCGCAAAATACACCACGGTGCCCGCCACAAACATGGCCAAGCCCCATTTTTGCGGCCGCGTAGCAAGGTTCAAGGGCATGAAGAACGGCAGCGCGAACACCAGAACGCGCAAAAAGTTTTCGGCCAGCGCCAGGGGCGGCGCAATGGCGTCCCACCGTTCCGGCGTCGACATCGCCGGGGGCAGGCGGTCCATCCAAGCGATGTTCCACGCCAGAATCGGCAAGAGCAGCATGCCGCAGCTAACGACGTAGCGCTGTACCAGCCTGGCAAGCGCCCGCCCGTGGCGCGCAGGGGGGGCCTGCGTCACGGCCACATGGCCGCCACCCGGCCCGCACCAGCGCGGTGGGTGGGCGTGGCCGCGATTTTCAGCACCCCAGGCCGACTTGGGTGCCACCCGTGGCAGGGACGCTGGTGCGCGGGGAATGGAAGGGCTGGCATGGGCTGCATTGTAGAAAACGCGGCCTGGCGGTGGGAAACGAAGATATATGGGGCAAAAAATGCATCCAGCGCTTATGCAGAAAGCGCTGGTAGCTATCAAAAATAAAGCAATTTAGCGTGGGGGACGGTGCAGGGCGCAAAGCTTGTTGCCGTCGGGGTCCCGCAGGTAGGCCAGATACATCTGCCCCACCGCGCCATTGCGCATCCCTGGCGGGTCTTCGCACGTGGTGCCGCCGTTGGCTATGCCGGCCGCATGAAAAGCATCGGCCTGCTCGGGCGACGCCATGGCAAAGCCGATGGTGCTGCCGTTGCCATGGCATGCAGGTTCGCCATTGAGAGGCTCGGAAATGCCAAAGCTGCCGGTGGGGCTGCGGTAAAAGTAGCGGCCCACAACCCCGTTGTGGTTGTGAACGCCGGGCGCAATGCCGAGGGTGCCCAGCAAAGCATCGTAGAACTGGCGGGATTTTTCGAGGTCGGTAACGCCGACCATGACGTGGCTGAACATGGGTTGATCTCCGTGGTGGTGGTGCCCGGTACCGGGCGAAAGGGGCGCAGGCATGGTAGCCGGGTAGGGCTGTGCGTGCATACCTGGGGGTATGGCGGCGCCCCGTGGGGGCACTATTCCAGGCAGCACTGGGCGGTCACGCCCCTGAAAGAGCGACAAACACCGGTGTTGAACCGCGTGCTCGATAACATGGCAGGCAAGCCCAGTTCCCCCAAGTGGCCAACCGTCACCACATGCTCGCCGGATACGGCTCTGCGGGAGATCAACGGCCTGCTGGCGTGCGGCGGATGGAGCACCGCCCCAGAATGTGCGCCTCACCTGCCCATCCCACTATCACCCCACCGTTCCCCATGCGCATCCTTCACACCTCGGACTGGCACCTCGGCCAGCATTTCATGGGTAAAAGCCGCCAGGCAGAACACCACGCCTTGATGGAGTGGTTGCTCAGGCAGGTGCAAGCCCACGCCGTCGATGCGGTGCTGATTGCGGGCGACATTTTTGACACCGGCGCCCCGCCCAGCT
>JAUYGP010000139.1 GCA_030690515.1 Giesbergeria sp. | reverse complement strand
CGGCCGGTGTAGAGCACATCGTCGAGCACCAAAATATCTGCGCCATTCACGTCGAAGGGCAGCGTCGTCTGGGCGCTGGCTGCCAATCCACGCTGGGCAAAATCATCGCGGTGCATGGAGGACGACAGCACACCGGCTTCGCCATCGAGGCCCAGGTCTTTCTGCAGCCGCTCGGCCAGCCACGCGCCGCCCGAGGCGATACCCGCCAGGCGGGTGGCTGGCTCGCGCAGCGTGCGCACACCGCGCAGCAGCTCGCGGTACAGGGCCTCGGCGTCAAGCACCAGGCTGCCCTGGACACCAGAGAGGGGAAGGGTCATGGAAGGCTCCTCAGGAACTGTTCAAGAATGATGCAGGCCGACGCAGCATCGGCATCGCGCGCGCCGCCCGCCAGGGCCTCGGTGGTGCTGTAACGTTCATCCACCTCGTAGACCGGCAACCGGAAGCGGCCATGCAGTTGCCTGGCAAAGCGCTGCGCGCGGCGGGTGTTTTCATGGCTGGCACCGTCAGGATGGTAGGGCACGCCCACCACCAAGGCGTCGGGTTGCCATTCGGCAATACGCTCGGCGGCACCCACAAAGCGCGCATCGCCCTCGGCACGGATGGTGGCCTGCGGGCTGGCGGTTCGGAGCAGCCGGGTACCGACTGCCACGCCGGTGCGCTTGAGGCCAAAGTCAAAGGCGAGAAAGGTCTGCAGATGCGCCGGAACTTCTGGCGTTGCAAGCGGCGGCGCAGTGTCGCTCATGCGTGGCCTGCCCCGGGCGCAAGGCGCCACGCCTCCAGCCCCAGCAAGCCCAGGGCGCAGTCGTAGCGCTGCCCCACCGGAGTGTCGAAAATGACCGTCAGATCGGCACCCACCGTGAGCCAGCTGTTTTCGGCCAGTTCGGATTCAAGTTGCCCTTCGCCCCAGGCCGAGTAACCCAGCGTGACCAGGACACGCCGGGGCCCTGCCCCGGTAGACAGCGCTTCCAGCACATCTTTGGAGGTGGTCATCTCCAGTCCGCCAGGGATCACCATGGTCGATGCATAGGCTGGTTCCTCGGGCGTATCGCCGGTGTCATGCAGCGATTCGTGCAGCACAAAACCGCGCTCGGTCTGCACCGGGCCGCCCAGAAACACCGGCGCATCGGTCAGGTCGCCACGTCCCAGAGACAGATCAACCTTCTCGAAAAGGCCTTTGAGGCTGATATCTGTGGGCTTGTTGATGATGAGTCCCAGGGCGCCGCGCTCGCTGTGCTCGCACAGGTAGACCACGCTGCGCGCAAAAGACGCGTCCTCCATGCCGGGCATTGCGATGAGGAAATGGTGCGTCAGATTCATGGGCGCAGAATGGTCAGACATAGACTGATTTTACGGTGAACATGTCTGCCAGCTACCGCACAGGGCTGGTCTGGTTCCGGCGCGACCTGCGCACTGCGGACCATGCCGCCCTCTACCATGCCTTGCGCCAATGCGCCCAGGTGCATTGCTTTTTTGTCTTTGACCGTTCAATTCTCGACGCCCTCCCCCGCACCGACCTGCGGGTGAACTTCATTCGAAGCGCCGTGGTGGAACTCGATACAGACCTGCGGGCACTGTGCGGGCGCCCGGATGGCGGACTGATCGTACGCCACGGCGTCGCAGAAGACGAGATTCCGGCGTTGGCCGCTGCGCTGGACGTGGACGCCGTTTTTACCAACCACGACGACGAACCCCAGGCACTCGCACGGGATGCCCGGGTGCGCACGGCGCTGGCGGCTTTGCGCAAGGCTTTTCACACCAGCAAGGACCACACGGTTTTCGAGCGCAGTGAAGTACTGACCCAGAGCGGTACGCCCTACAGTGTATTTACGCCCTATAAGAACGCCTGGCTGCGCAAGATTGATGCGTTTTATCTGAGCGCCTACCCGGTCGAACGCCATGTGCAGGCCCTGGCACCCCGCCCGCCCTGGGCCTGTAGCCCTGTTCCATCGCTGCAGGAACTGGGATTTTCATGCGCGCCGCGCCTGCCCATTCGGCTGGCCACCGGCAGCCGGGGGGCGCAGCAGTTATTCGACGAGTTCCTCGCCCGCATGGAGCGCTATGACAGCACGCGCGACTTCCCCGCCATCAAGGGCCCCAGCTACCTTGGGCCCCACCTGCGCTTTGGCACCATTTCCATCCGCACATTGGCGCGCACCGCCCATGCGCTGGCACAGTCGGGCAGCCCAGGCGCCAGCACCTGGCTGAGCGAACTGATCTGGCGCGATTTTTACTTCCAGGTTCTGCACCACCACCCGCACGTAGCGCAGCGCAGTTTCAAGTCCGCGTACGACGCCATCGTCTGGGAAACAGGCCCGCAGGCTGCCGAGCTGTTCGCGGCGTGGTGTGCGGGGCGAACAGGCTATCCGCTGGTGGACGCTGCCATGGCGCAAATCAATCAGACGGGCTACATGCACAACCGTCTGCGTATGGTGGCAGCTAGTTTTTTGTGCAAGCATCTGGGGCTGGACTGGCGCTGGGGTGAGCGCTACTTTGCGCAAAAGCTCAACGACTTCGACCTCGCAGCCAACAACGGTGGCTGGCAGTGGGCCAGTTCCAGCGGATGCGATGCGCAGCCGTACTTTCGCATCTTCAATCCCGTGCTCCAAAGTCGCAAGTTCGACCCGCAGGGCCGCTTCATCCGTCGCTACCTTCCAGTATTGTCAGAACTGCCCGACGCGGCGCTCCATGCGCCCTGGCTGGTACCCATCACTACTTTGCAGGCCGCTGGTGTGGTGCTAGGGCACCAATATCCCGCCCCGATCGTGGACCACGGTACTGCACGACAACGTACCCTGCTGCGCTATGCTGTGGTCAAGGAAGGGTAGGCAGCGGCGGCGCATCGTCGGCAGTGTCCGGAGCCATGTGCATACCTTCCACGCTCAGGGATGCACCGGCAGCCAGCCGCATGCGCAAGGCCATGTCCGTTTTGTTGTCGGCATGGGCAACCGCCTCGGGCTGAGCGATCTCCCCGCGCTCGAATAGCTGAAAAATCGACTGGTCAAAAGTGCACATGCCCACCTCGCCACTGCGCTCGATGGCTCCCCGGAGTCCTTCAATCTGGCCTTTCAGAATCAGCTCCGACACATAGTGCGTCTGCAGCATCACCTCGACCGCCGGAACCTGGCGCTTGTGCGTGCCCACGATGAGGCGCTGCGCCACCACCGCCTTGAGATTGAGCGACAAATCCATGCGCAACTGTCCATGGGCCTCTTCGGGGAAGAAATTCAAGATACGCTGCACCGTCTGACTGGCATTGTTGGCGTGCAGGGTCGATATGCAAAGATGACCCGACTCAGCGTAATGCAAGGCATGCTGCATGGTGGTCCGATCGCGGATTTCGCCAATCATGATCACATCCGGTGCCTCGCGCATGGCATGGCGCAGGGCCTCGTCATAAGACAAAGTGTCCATCCCGACTTCGCGCTGGGTGACCAGTGATTTTTTGTGCGCGTGCAGGTACTCGATGGGGTCTTCAATGGTCAGAATGTGGCCTGCCGTGTGTTCGTTGCGGTAGTCCAGCAGCGAAGCCAGGGAGGTCGTTTTTCCTGACCCGGCAGCGCCTACTGCCAAGACCAGTCCACCCTTGAGAAATGCCAACTGCTTGAGCACGGGCGGAAGCCCTAGTGCGTCGAGTGACAGGATAGTAGGCGAGACGTAACGCACCACCATGCCGACCTGCCCGCGCTGGCGGTGCACATTGATGCGAAATCGGTCTGCGCTGGCTGTCTGGTAGGCCAGGTCGCATTCCATACAGGCTTCGAAGGCCGCAGCCTGCACGGCATCCATGACCGAATAGGCCATGGCACGCACATCATGGGCCGCAATAGCGGCGGAACCCAGGGCGGCGAACTCCCCCTGCCGTTTGAGAGTAGGTGGCGCCCCGGCCACCAGAAAGAGATCGGACGCGCCTGCACGCACCATCTGCTGCAGGCAGGAAAGCAACCGGGGATCGCCAGGAGGTTGCAAGTCATCCACTTTTGGCGTCTCCCGGTCTCGTTCCCGGCTCTGCTATCCGCGCTGCGAGATCAGGCGGCCACCACGTCGGCTGCCAGTTTGGCGTAGTGTTGAATGAGGCTCAGCAACTCTTCGTCCGAGTACGGCTTGCCCAGGTAATGGTTCACGCCCAGCTCCATTGCATGCTCACGGTGCTTCTGCGCGATACGTGACGTGATCATGATGATGGGCAGGTCACGCAACGCTGCAT
>JAUYGP010000123.1 GCA_030690515.1 Giesbergeria sp. | reverse complement strand
CGACTACGTTACCGGTGCACACGCCGCTTTCGGCATCATGGTGGGCGCCCATGGCGCGGGCACGCTGCTGGGCATGGTGGTTTCGGGTATGGTGCCGCGGCTACGCATTGGTAGCCTGGGCATGACCATCCTGGCGTTCGACGCCCTCATCGGCGCGCTGTTCATGCCCCTGGGATTGATCACAGCCGTGTGGCAGGGCGCTGCGCTGATGCTGCTCATCGGCCTGCTGGGCGGTTTCATGCAGGTGAGCGTGTTCACCTGGATCCAGCAGCGTGTACCACCGGCCCTGCTGGGCCGCGCGATGAGCCTGTTCATGTTCATCTTCATGGGTTTGGCACCCATCTCTGCGGCCGTAACGGGCTGGGTGATGAAGGGCATCACGCTGACCCAGCTGTTTGCGGCCAGTGGTGGCACGCTGGTGGTGCTGGCCGCGCTGGCCTTCGTGCTGACACCCATGCGCCATGTGACCGACGCACAGAAAGCCGTGTGCTGAGACACAGCAGCCCAGCGGCATGTTGCGGTAGTTTTCCCAACCTTCGCTCTCAAAGCAGCGCACGTCGTTCGTGTAGTCGAACATGGCGTTGATGCGACCGGCGTCGTCGTCGTTCCACGCGGCGAACACCAGCAGGTGCGAGCCGTCGGTGATCTGGGCCTGGTTCCAGACGATGGGCTTGATGCGCTCGCGCGCGGCGGCGTCGGTCACCACAAAAACCTCGTAAGGCTGCAGGCCGCTGGAGGTGGGCGCGAGGCGAGCGGCTTCGATGATGCGATCCACCTTGTCTTGCGCCACCACCTTGGTGGGATTCATCTTCTTGGTGGCGTAACGCCATGCAGCGTGTCGAACAAGGCGTTGCCAGCGTCGGTGCTGGTGTTGGTGTTGGTGAAAGCGGCTTTCGCAGAGAGGGAACGGGGAAAGATATTGGATAGGACTGGTGAAAAACGTAGTTTTGATCGGCCAAGGTAGATAGCCCGCAACGGGAAGAATATTGTTTGCGATCGGGCAACAATCGCCCTGCGCGACGTCAGATTTGCGCCCAATCTGCGCACGTACGCATCTGTTCTCGGCCCTCCGGCCAACCTCCAGCGCGGGGCCGCAGTACGAACTTCCAGTCACGCAAAGGCGCTGCGCCCCCTATGAAGCACGTACACTGGCGTTTGGCTCAACGCCCCCGAGGCCCCCTGGGGGTAGTGGTCAAACCACTGGCCTGGGTAGCCGCAACCGTTGTTGTTGCATTGACTGAGACCAATTGCTGGGATCAATTGCTGGGACTGATCGCGCCAAGCCTCCATGAGCCAACCGGACCTCTCCTTTTTGCTAAACGCTGAGCCAGACGGCGCCCAGTCCACCGAGCCTGCCCAGCGCCGCAAAGCCGACCGACCCAAGGGCTCGGTGGCGGCACTGATTGCCGAGTTGCGCGCTTACCAGGCAGAGCTGGAGGGGCAGAACAAGGTGCTGCACTACAGCCAGACGGTGGCCGAGAGTGCCTCCGAGCGATTTGAGACCTTGTTTTCCAGCGTGCCGCTGGCGCTGATGGTGGTGGATGAATACGACATGGTGGTGCAGGCCAACTCCATGGCGCACCGCTCGTTCCAGCCCACCGAGCGCGACCGCCCCTTCACGGCGCTGATGCCCTTTGTCTCTGAAGCCGACGCGCCGCGCGTGCGCGCAGCGTTTGAGCAAGCGCAGGCCGAAGGCCACAGCGAGGTGACCGAGGTGGTGTTCCCCATCGGGCCGCAAGTGCTTATCACGGGAGACCTGCACATTGCGCGCATTGAGGCCGCACAGGACAACGGGGCAGTGCAGCTGCAGTTTTTGTGCGCCGTGATTGACCAAGGTCCCCTGCTGGCAGAGCGCCACGCGCTGCAGCAAAGCGCGCTGGCCGTGCAGCAACGCAACGAACAACTGCACGCCAGCGAAAAACACCTGGAAGCGGTCATCAACTCTGCGCTGGACGCCATCATCTGTGTGGACCAGCACCAGCGCATCACCGTCTTCAACCCCACGGCGGCAGCCCTGTTCCAGTGCAGTACCAGCGATGCACTGGGCAGCCCGCTGGACCGTTTTCTGCCCGACGCAGTGCAGGCCCTGGGGTTTGCACAGCTGACCACCCAGGCCCTGCTGGGCGAAATGACGGCGCGCACCGCTGCTGGCGGGGAACTGGCAGTAGAGGTCAGCGTGTCGTTCGAGCGCCATGCAGAAGGCGAAACCACAACGGTCTTTGCACGCGACCTCACGGGGCGAAAAAAGGCCGAGGTGCACCGCGCCGAACTGGAAACCCAGTTACGCGAATCGCACAAGATGCAGGCCATAGGCACGATGGCCGGGGGCATTGCGCACGACTTCAACAACATCCTCGGCGCCATCCTGGGCAACGTGGAACTGGCCAAGGCCGACTGCGGAAGCCAGTCTCCGGTGCTGGAGAGCCTCATCGAGATCGAGAAGGCGGGCCGCCGCGCGCGTGATCTGGTGCGGCAGATCCTCACCTTCAGCCGTAACGATCCTCCCAGGCGTACCGCCGTGGCGCTGGCGGAGGCTATGCACGACACCGAGCGCCTGCTGCGCGTCACCCTGCCCCCCACAGTCGAGCTCCACATGCTCCTGCCACAGGACATGCCGCCGGTGCTGGCCGATCCAACGCAGGTGGAGCAGGCCTTACTCAACCTGTGTACCAACGCCATCCACGCGCTGGGCACGACCCGGGGGATGGTGCAAGTGGCCGCGACCCCGGCCCGCCCGGACCCGCGCCTATGCGAAAGGCTTGGGCTGGCACCGGGAGACTACGTGGCCATCACCGTGCGCGACAACGGCCCCGGTATGGACGCTGCGCTGCTGGAACGGGTTTTTGAACCTTTCTTCACAACCAAGCCCGTCGGACAAGGAACGGGGCTGGGCCTGTCGGTCGTCCATGGCGTGATGGGCAACCATGCCGGGGCCGTCGATGTGCAAAGCACTCCGGGCAAAGGTTCCCTTTTCACCCTGTACTTTCCGGCAGCCACGCCCTCAGCGCATGCGCACATCGCCGCCGAACAGGCCGCGCAGCCCGCGGCAACAGGCATACCGGCATCCACCATGCCGCAGCGCAGCCGCCATGTGATGTACGTGGACGACGACCAGGCGTTGGTTTTTCTGGTGCAGCGCCTGCTGCGACGGCGCGGCTACGAGGTCAGTGGCTTCACTGATCCCCACGAAGCAGCCGCCGTCTTGCGCGCTGATCCACAGAAGTTCGACCTGCTGGTCACCGACTACAACATGCCCGGCTATTCCGGCGTAGACCTCCTGCGCGAGGTACGCGATATCCGTGCAGATCTCCCGGTGGCACTGGCTTCAGGCTATGTCACCGCCGAGATCGAGCACAACGCACTGGCTGCGGGCGCCCGTGCCCTGATCCACAAACCCAACGACGTGCAGGAACTCTGCGACACCGTAGACCGGTTGGTCAATGGCGACGCCTGAGGACCTG
>JAUYGP010000103.1 GCA_030690515.1 Giesbergeria sp. | reverse complement strand
AAAGACGAAGACCTCCTGATTGAGCGCCGCCAGACCCATTCCAGGCGCGACCCTTTTGAGGGCGGCCCGGAATGACCCAGCGCTACATGCTTGACACCAACGTGATCAGCCACATCATGCTGGGGCGTGATGCCCAGTTGCTTGCCCGCCTGACCCAACTGCCCGTCGGGCAGGTCGTGATGTCCAGCGTGACATTGGCAGAGCTGGAATACGGTTTGCACCGCAAAGGGCAACCCGCCCGCCTGCGCAATGCCTTGACGCAAGTGCTGCTCCGTATGGACGTTTTGCCGTGGGATGAGGATGTTGCGACCTGTTATGGCGGGTTTTGCGCCGCCCTGGAAGCCCAAGGCATCAACCTTAGCGACTTTGACATGATGATCGCCGCCCATGCCATCGCCGTGGATGTCACCCTGGTCAGCCGTGACAAGGCGTTTGCGCAGGTGCCCCCCAGCGCTAATCAAACATTAAGGCTGCAAGTTTGGTAACCAGAGCGACGTAACCGACCCGTCGCAAACACGGAATCGAACGGACGGTTTCACTCCGACGGGTTGTTCATGATGTTCCGATACTCCTTGGGGACATCAGGCAACGTATTCAGGCATTGCAGGTGCGTGCCGTGTTGGCGGTGTATGTCGAAATGCGTGCCCGGTATTGGGACATTGGGAGCAGGTGGGAGCAGGTGGGGGCAGTGGCAACCCTTACCAATCCTCCTTCACCGCCAACACCGCATCCCTCCCCGCAGCCGCCCGCCCGGCGACCCAGGCCGTCACCGTCCCCGCCAGCACCACGGCGGCGCACAGCGCCAGCAGCCGTTCCACCGGCACCCGCAAATCCATGGTCCAGTGAAAGCTCTGCGGGTTGACCACATGCACCAGCACCACCGACACGGCCAGCCCCAGCAGCAGGCCTGCGGCGGCGCCCACGCCCGTCCAGGCGGCGCCTTCGCCGGCCACCACGGCCAGGATTTGCCGGCGCGTGAGCCCCAGGTGCGCCAGCAGCCCGAACTCCTTGCGCCGCGCTAGCACCTGCGCGCTGAAGCTGGCCGCCACGCCAAACAGCCCGATGCCGATGGCCACGGCCTGCAGCCAGTAGGTGACGGCGAAGCTGCGGTCGAAGATGTGCAGCGAGCGCGCGCGGATGGCGCTGGCGGAGACGAATTCCAGTCGGGGTGCGTCGCCCGCCGCCGCCTCGCGCGGCAGCAGCGCCTCGATGGCCTGGCGCAGCGCGGCCGGGTCTGTGCCCGCCTGGGGCCACAGTGCCAGGTCGCTGGGCCGTGCATCGCCCGTCAGGCGCTCGTAGTCGGCCTGGTCCAGTGCCACGGCACCAGCCTGGCGCGCATAGTCACGCCACACGCCTGCTATGAAAAAAGGAGCTGATGGCGCTTGCCCCGATTGCCCTGGAGTACTAAAAGACTGTGAAAGCGCAGGCCAGCCCATGCCGGGCCGCAGGCCGTACAGGTCTACCACCGCCTCGCTGATGTAAATGCCGATGTGCCCCGGCGGCACGGGCAGGGCGGCATCCACCAGCGGCAGGCGCCGGGCTGGGTCGCTGCCCAGCGGGCGGGCCAGCAGTGTGA
>JAUYGP010000102.1 GCA_030690515.1 Giesbergeria sp. | reverse complement strand
AAAGACGACCGCATAGCCAATGCCCGCGCCCAGAAAATGACCGCCGCCATAGCCACCCATCAGGTTGCCCATGTCAAATCGCATTGCCATGCCCATCCCGATGATGGGCCCGCCAATAGCGGCCACGATGGCGCTGGAGATGGCGATCAGGCCAAACAGCATGGCGGCAAAAATCCCTGACAACAACAGGCCCCCGATGATCTTGCCAATGGCGGCAAACGGGTGTTTACGGGTGATGCCCCAGGTGATCGACAGCGAGTGCATGACGCGCTCACCGTCCCAGATCGCAGGCCCCACGATGGAGCCTGCCACGTAGTTGCCCAGCAAGGCCAGCGCCACCACCAGCACCAGCACCGGGATCGCCACCACCAGCAGCAACGGCCCAATGCCGGGCAGTTTGCAGAGCAACAACACCAACGCAGCGCCAAGCAACACAGCGCCATACAGCAGCAGCATCAGCAGGCCCGCCCCCAACAGCTTGGGCAGACTGAACAGCCCGGCCACAAAGTAGCTGACCACGCCGCGGTAGGGCCGCGCACGCGCCAGGTCGGTCAGGCACACCCCCGCACCACTGGTGCCCGCAAAAATGACCACCAAGGCCACCAGGCCCAGCAGCACCGAAAAAATCACCGACACCTGGCCCAGCATGCCCCCGAGCGCGGCGAGCAGAGCCGCCCCGAAGTACGACGCACCCATCACCGACACGGCCTGCCAGCAGGTGAGCGCTTCGGGCAGTCGGAAGATGGAGTATTGGTTGTCAGTGGCCAAAAGCTTGTTGTGATGCATGCCGTATCCCTCTTGTTGTTTGTTGAAGTCTGTAGATCAGTGACCTGCTGGACATTCTGGAATGCGCCCCCAGGCATCCCCGCAAAAATTCTGGCGTGTGCGCGCCAGGCAGTTGCTACGCGAGAGTTCATTGCTCATGGCCGCACACTGGGCCAACGCACCACGCAAGCGCGCCAGAGAGTCCGCCGGCGACTGCGGCGCCCGCGCTTGCGGAGCCCAGGGGACATCGTCAGACCGCGAAGACTTGGCCGCTTGTATCGGCGCTGGTATCGGCAAGGGGGCCGCATCAGGCACGCGCGGCACGGTCACCGGGGTGAAAGCGGGCTCCGCCGCGGCTGGCGCCGGAACGTCCGTTGGGACAGACTCCGCTGGGGTCGGCTGGGAGGGAGCAGATTCCAGAACCTCCTCCAGTGGCTCGCTGCGCCCGACGACGGTGTCGGCGGAGGATGCCGCAGCATCGGTTGAAGGGCTTGAAGGGGGCATGGGGGTCGCTTGCCCCGGTGCGGCGATGGAGGGCGCCGCTTCGAGCACTGCCGACGCACCCGGTTGGGCGAACATAAACCAGCCCAACGCAGCCGCGACCACGAGCAAGACAGCCGCGACACCCACATACATGCCGAACGGCCGAGCACGAGTCGCGGGTTGTGGTTCGTCTTCGAACAAGAACTTCATGGGCTGCGGCTGCGGCTGCGGCTGCGGCTGCGGCTGCGGCTGCGGTGCGGGCGCAGGCTCTGGTGCGGGCACCTCAAATCGGTGCCCGCATTGCACGCAAAAGCGCGCCCCTATTTTGTTAGTGTCACTGCATTGCGGGCAGACCAGCACCAGTGCAGTCCCGCAGGCGGTGCAGCACCGGGCCGTGTCGCGGTTAGCGGTTTGACAGGCTTGGCATGTCACGCTCATTTTTCACCCTCTCTCTTTTGACGGTTTGTGTTCTTCGTTCTTGCGCCGGTTTACCCCAGCGCCAGTTCAACTGTGCTCTGCTGCGCAAGCGACCCGTGCCTCAAGGCTTGGCGCACGGAATTTTGGGGCAAGTCTATGGGTAATTGGGGCCGCCAGGCACTGCCCGCAGGTGCACACCCAGTCAAGACTCACACATCATGTGCAAAACGCATAGTTTCGTAACACTCCGGCCTTGGACAGCCTGCAGCCGCGGTTCTATGCTTCGCGGCTTGATTTGACTCCCACAAGGAACCTCCGCCATGCAGCATCCCACCGGAACGCCAGGCACGCCCGCTTCCGCACACGCCCTGCCCTCGTATTTGCAGGCCGACCACCTCGGCCCCTGGGGCAACTACCTCAAGCAGGTGGATCGCGTCACCCCCTATCTGGGACACCTCTCGCGCTGGGTTGAAACGCTCAAGCGCCCCAAGCGCATTCTGATCGTCGATGTACCGATCGAGCTGGACAACGGCACCATCGCCCACTTTGAAGGCTACCGGGTGCAGCACAACCTCTCGCGTGGTCCGGGCAAGGGCGGCGTGCGCTTTCACCAGGATGTGACGCTGTCCGAAGTGATGGCGCTGTCGGCCTGGATGTCGGTCAAGACGGCTGCTGTCAACGTGCCCTACGGTGGTGCCAAGGGGGGTATCCGTGTGGACCCCAAAACGCTCTCGCGCAGCGAACTCGAACGCATGACGCGCCGCTACACCAGCGAGATCGGCCTGATCATCGGCCCGACCAAGGACATCCCCGCGCCCGACGTGAACACCAACGAGCAGATCATGGCGTGGATGATGGACACCTACGCCATGAACACCGGCGAGACGGCCACGGGCGTGGTCACCGGCAAACCGGTGGACCTGGGCGGTTCGCTCGGTCGGCGTGAAGCCACGGGCCGGGGCGTGTTCACTGTGGGACTGGAAGCAGCGCACCACACGGGCCTGAAGATCGAAGGCGCGCGCATCGCCGTGCAGGGCTTTGGCAACGTGGGCGGCACGGCTGCCAAACTGTTCTGCGACGTGGGCGCCCGCCTGGTCGCGGTGCAGGACCACACGGGCACCATCGTCCATGAAGGCGGAATGGACGCCGCAGCGCTGCAAGAGCATGTGAAGAACACTGGCGGCGTGGCAGGCTTCCCCGGCACCGAGAAGCTGGCCAACGACGACTTCTGGAGCGTGCCCTGCGAGATCCTGATTCCTGCCGCGCTGGAGAGCCAGATCACGGCAGAGAACGCGCACAAAATCCACGCCAAACTGGTGATTGAGGGCGCCAACGGCCCCACCACCCCCGAGGCTGACGACATCCTGCACGATAACGGTGTGCTGGTGCTGCCCGATGTGATTGCCAACGCCGGCGGCGTGACGGTGAGCTACTTCGAGTGGGTGCAGGACTTTTCCAGCTTCTTCTGGACCGAAGACGAAATCAACGCCCGCCTGGTGCGCATCATGAAAGAAGCCTTCGCTGGCGTCTGGCAGACGGCGCAGCAGCACAAGGTCAGCCTGCGCACCGCCACCTTCATTGTTGCCTGCACACGCATGCTGCACGCCCGCGAGATGCGCGGCCTGTATCCCTGAAGCCAGGCGAAACCCGCACAAGGCATTTCGGAGCCCGGCCTACCCGGCCGGACCTCCAGCAAGAGAGGCCCCAGGCGCACGATCGGCACCTGGGGCTTTTTTTCACACGCTCCCCGGCGCGGCATCCACCGCCCCCACGGGGGCAACTACCGTCATCGCCAAACAGAAGGGCTGCGCACAAGCGGCACGCCCCGCATAGGGGCAACCGGGTTCCTTGCACAGGCCCGCCTCCCGGTCGCGGGCCAGGCCATCGTCTCTCGGCAACTGCCCGCTGGCCAGCAACTGCGCCAGTTGCAGCCAGGGGTCCAGGCGGGCCAGCATCATGTCGCGGCCATACACGGCGGCCGCCAGCGGGGGCTGAAAGTCCAGTACCAGCAAGGCACTGGTGCGCGGAGCACTCGATTCCAGCCCCTGTAGTACCAGCGCCAACACACCCGACTGCAAGCCCAGCGCCGGACCGGTGTACGGTACCTGCAAGGCCCCTTGAGGCACAAGCGCCGCTGAAGCCATGGCACCAGGCTGCGCAGCCTGTGCGGCCAGCCAGGGCACAGGTACCCGCAAGGTGACCGCCAGGCCCAGCGGCCCCTCAGGCGTTTGCACGGTGCCCTGGCGCACCAGCCAGGTTTGCAATGCAGGTTGCGCTGCATCGGCCTCGCCGCTTTCCAGAGCATGGGCCAACGCCAGAGGCCAGGCCTGCGCCGCCACAACGCGCTGGGGCGCCACCTGTGCCGTGAGTTGATGCACCAGGGCGGCGACCATCTGCCGCAGCGGAACATCCAGCCCCGCCGCAGGCCAGGCTGCCGCCACGGGCGCGGCCTGGGACGCACCCGCCAGCAGCGCCGCGGCGGCCCCACCCCGGGACAGGGACGCCGCAGCCGTGGGGAGAGGCCCCGCCGCACGCGGCGAACCGGGTGCCAGCGCGGCATTGCGGGGATCGAACCCGGCGCCAAGCGGTGCACGCGCCTGCGGCGAAATATGGGCCTGTTCAGCAGGTACGGGTACCGATACCGGCGCTGCCAACGGGGTGGTCACCGCAGCGGTGTCTGCAGCCACCGACAAGGGCATGGTGCCGCCCACCCCCGGTGGCCCCAGCAAGGCCGACTGGCGCTGCAAGGCAGCCTCGGCCAGCACCTGCGCTACAGGGGGCAGCGGGCCTCGGGGGGGAGCCATGTTCACGGTCATGTCGGCCTATCGGTGAGGTGCGCAGAAGCTCCGTGCGTCTAGGAGCCTGTCCTGGGCCGGATTCTGCGGCCGCAGGTCCTGCGAGCGCAAGCCGCAGTCTCTCAGCGCGGTGAACCGTTCTGCGCTACAAAGGGGTCATGCGCAAGACAGCCCCCACCCTCATCATCCCGCGCGCCGCCGACCTGGGCCATGGGCTGACCGTGCGGCGCCTGCTGCCTGCGGCGGCGCAACGCAGCGTCGGCCCGTTTGTCTTCTTCGACCACGCCGGTCCCGTGACGCTCGCGGCGCAGGACACGCACGCCGCCGACGTGCGGCCACACCCGCACATCGGCCTGGCGACGGTGAGCTATCTGCTCAGTGGCGAAATCATCCACCGCGACAGCCTGGGCACGCTCGCGCGCATCCAGCCGGGCGCGGTGAACTGGATGACCGCCGGGCGCGGCATCACCCATTCCGAACGCTTTGAGCACCCGGCGTCGTTTGCCGGTGGCGGACTGGAGCTGCTGCAGTCCTGGGTGGCGCTGCCCGAGGCACTGGAGGAGTGCGAACCCGCATTCGCCCACACCCCCGCCGATGCACTGCCGGTGCAGGAAAGCACTGGCCTGTGGCTGCGCGTGATCGCGGGTACGGTGTATGGGCACACGAGCCCGGTGCACACGCTCTCGCCGCTGTTCTATGTGCATGCCGAACTGCAGGCGGACGCCGAGCTGCCTCTGCCAACAGGCTACCGCGAGCGCGCTGCCTATGTGGCGCGTGGCGCGATCGAGCATGAGGGCGCCCGCTACACCGCGGGCCAGATGCTGGTGTTCGCGCCGGACGCCACCGGCGCCCTCACCGCTCCCTCACCCGCCACCGTCATGCTGCTGGGCGGCGAACCCCTGGGTGCACGCCATTTGTTCTGGAACTTCGTCTCGTCGCGCAAAGAGCGCATTGAGCAGGCCAAGGCGGATTGGGCTGCTGGACGCTTTGCCCTGCCGCCGGACGACCACGACGAGTGGATTGCGCTGCCGGAAAAACCGGCGCACGGGTAGTGCGAACGCGGCTCAGGCCGCTTGCGGCTCGCGATAAAACGGCCGCACACGCGGCGTTTCGCTGGCCACACCGGCGGCGATCGCCGCAATATGGTCCGGCGTGGTGCCGCAGCAGCCGCCGACGATGTTCACCAACCCCTCGGCCGCGAACTCATGCACCAGGCGGCTGGTGACCTCGGGCGTCTCGTCAAAGCCGGTGTCGCTCATGGGGTTGGGCAGGCCGGCGTTGGGGTAGCAGCTGATATAGGTATCCGGCGCGGCCTTGGCCAGTTCCTGGATGTAGGGGCGCATGAGTGCGGCGCCCAGCGCGCAGTTCAGGCCCACGGCCAGGGGCTGGGCGTGGCGCACGCTGTGCCAGAAGGCGGTGACGGTCTGGCCGCTCAGGATGCGGCCCGAGGCATCGGTCACCGTGCCACTGATGATGATGGGCAGGCGCTCGCCGGTTTTCTCGAACACTTCTTCCACCGCAAACAGCGCCGCCTTGGCGTTGAGCGTGTCGAAAATCGTCTCGACCAGGATCACGTCGGCCCCGCCTTCGATCAGCGCTTCGGTCTGCTCGAAGTAGGCGGCGCGCAATTGCTCGAAATCGACATTGCGGGCGCCGGGGTCGTTCACATCGGGGCTGATGCTGGCCGTCTTGGGCGTGGGGCCCAGCGCCCCGGCGACATAGCGCGGGTGATCCGGCGTTGAAAATTTGTCGCAGGCGGCGCGCGCCAGTTGGGCCGAGCGCAGGTTCATCTCGCGCGCCAGATCGGCCATCTTGTAGTCCTCCTGCGCAATGGTGGTGGCGCCAAAGGTGTTGGTCTCGATCAGGTCGGCGCCTGCGGCCAGGTAGCGCTCGTGGATGTCGCGGATCACGTCGGGCCGCGTGAGGCTGAGCAACTCGTTGTTGCCCTTCACGTCGCGCGCAAAGTCCTTGAAGCGGTCGCCCACGCTGCCCGGGCCGCTATAGCCTGCGCCCCGGTACTGTGCCTCGCCCAGCTTGAAGCGCTGGATCATGGTGCCCATGGCGCCGTCGAGAATAGCGATGCGCTTCTCCAGGAGGGCGGGGAGCTGCTGGGCGCGGGTGTAGGGTAAATCGTGCATGGGGGCGATTGTAGGAAAGACGCCCTGCACGCGCGCTCGGCAGGGTTGTCGCCCGGGTTTACCCCTTCGCGCCGTCCGCAAACGCCAATACCGCCTCCAGCAGGCGCCGCAAATGCGGCTGCACCTGCGTGGCGCGTTCGGGCAGGTAATCAAACGGCAGTGCTTCCTGCATATAGCTGCACTGCGTCATTTCCAGCTGCACCGCGTGGATGTCGCGTGCGGGGTCCCCGTAGTGGCGCGTGATGTGGCCGCCTTTGAAGCGGCCATTGAGCACTGCGGTGTAGCCGGGGGCGCTTTGCGCGATGCGCAGCAGCTCTTGCGCCAGGGCCGGGTCGCAACTGGCGCCGTCCGCTGTGCCCAGGTTCAGGTCGGGCAGCTTGCCTTCGAAGAAGCGCGGCAGCACCGAGCGGATGGAATGCGCATCCCACAGCACGGCCACGCCGTGCGCTGCGCGGATGCGGTCCAGCTCGGTGCGCAGCTGGGCGTGGTAGGGCGCCCAAATGGCGTCGCGGCGCGCGGCAATTTCGGTGGCATCGGGCACGTCGCCGCGCGGGTACAGCGGCGTTTCGTCGAAGTTGTCCACCGGGCACAAGCCGGTGACGTTCTGGCCGGGGTAGAGGCTGGCGCCATCGGGCGGGCGGTTCAGGTCGATGACGTAGCGCGAATGCGTGGCGGCCAGGATGGACGCGCCCATGTCCTTGGCAAAGGCGTACAGGCGCTCCAGGTGCCAATCGGTGTCGGGCACCTCGCGCGCCTCGGGGCCGAAGCGCTCGGCCAGCATCGGCGGCACATACACACCGCCGTGCGGGATGGAAATGAGCAGGGGCGCTGTGCCCTGGTGGAACACAAAGGGCGCGGGGGCGCTTGGGCTGGCGGTCTGACTCATGGCGGGCTCCAGGTTCGGTCAATCTGCGGCGATGGTGGCCTGGCGC
>JAUYGP010000099.1 GCA_030690515.1 Giesbergeria sp. | reverse complement strand
CAGGTGCTTGATATTGCCGGGGGTACGGGCGATCTCTCGCTGGCCTTTGCGCGCAAGGTGGGCTCCACGGGCCGCGTGGTGCATACCGATATCAATGAGGCCATGCTGCGCGTGGGCCGTGACCGTCTGGTCGATGCCGGTGTGCTGCTACCCACCCTGGTGTGCGATGCCGAGAGCCTGCCTTTCCCTGACCAGCACTTCGATGTGGTGAGCGTGGCTTTTGGCCTGCGCAACATGACGCACAAGGATGTGGCGCTCAAGGAGATGTGCCGTGTGCTCAAGCCCGGCGGCAAACTGCTGGTGCTCGAGTTTTCCAAAGTGGCCAAGCCGCTGTCCAAAGTCTATGACTGGTATTCGTTCAACATCCTGCCCCAGTTGGGTCAGATGATCGCGGGCGATGCCGAAAGCTACCGTTACCTGGCTGAATCCATCCGCATGCACCCGGGCCAGGAAGAACTCAAGGCCATGATGCACCGCGCCGGGTTCGGTCATGTGGACTATCACAACATGACGGGCGGTGTCGTCGCCCTGCATGCCGGTATCAAATGTTGAAAACCAGGAGACTCCAGACATGAAAAAACTCTTGCCTGCCTTGTTCGTGGCCCTCCTGATGGTGCTGCCTCCCGATGCCGAGGCCCGGCGCATGGGGGGCGGAAAGTCGTTTGGCCAGCAGTCCGGCAACGTGACGCAGCGCAACGCCGCACCTGCAGCGCCCGCACAAAATGCCGCAGCAGCCAAGCCCGGCGCCCCGGCGGCGGCTCCCGCGGCCGCAGCGCCCAAGAAGCCCTGGGGCGCCATGCTGGGCGGACTGGCCGCTGGCCTGGGCCTGGCCTGGTTGGCACATTCGTTGGGCCTGGGGGCTGGCTTTGGCCAGTTCTTGCTGATCGCCTTGCTGGCCATGGCGGCTTTCGCCGTGTTCAAGATGGTCATGCGTTCGCGCAAGGGACCCGGCACCGCCCAGGGCGGCGCGCCGTTTGCCTTCCAGGGCGCAGGTGCCGCGACCCCCGCCGACGCCTATGCACCCAAAGACTACAGCCCTGACAAGGTGGGCAACGATGCCTCTGCCCGGCCGTGGGAGCGCAGCAGCATGGCCTTTGATGCCTCGCGCCAGCCGGGTGCTGGCGGCGGCGCGGTGATCGGCTCGGCCCTGGCCGGATCGCAAAACTGGGGCGTGCCAGAGGGTTTTGACGTGGCGGGGTTCACCGAAGCAGCCAAGCGTAATTTCATCACGCTGCAGGCCGCCTGGGACCGCTCCGACATCGCCACGCTGCGCTCCATGATGACCGACACCATGCTGGGCGAAATCCGCAGCCAGCTGGCCGAGCGCGAAACCCATGGCGGCGAGCAACCCAACCAGACCGATGTGGTCATGATCGAAGCGCAGTTGCTGGGCATCGAAGACCTGGGCGAGGGCTACATGGCCAGCGTCGAGTTCTCGGGCATGATCCGTGAAGATGCGTCCGCAGGGCCCAGCCCGTTCCGCGAGGTCTGGAACATGACCAAGTCCAAGAGCGGCTCGTCGGGCTGGCTGGTATCAGGGGTACAAGCCTTGCAGTGATTTGCGGCTCATCCGCGCAGCGCGCGCGGTTCAGGGAATAATCGGGGACTATGGCAACACAGTCCCCTTTTTCTTTTCTTGGCAGCGTGTTCGAGCGCGTCGCCGCCGGTCCGCAGCCACCGCAGTGGCTGGTGCACGAGATGCAGCACCGCGTGGTGCTGCTGCTCAACCATGTGCTGATGCAAGAACCCACTGCAACCCAGCGCCTGCTGCCCCGCCGTGGCCGGGTGGTGCGTGTGCAGTGGCGCCAGTTCTTCATGGCCCTGCAGATTACCCCCGCGGGCCTGTTCGATATGGCGGCTGAGGGCGCTACGCCTGATCTGCGGCTGGAAGTGACGCAGACCTCGCCCTTGGACCTGGCCCAAGGTGCGCTGCGCGGCGACCGACCAGCGGTGCGCATCGATGGCGACGTGCAGTTTGCCGGCGACATCCAGTGGCTGGCCGACAATCTGCGCTGGGAGCTGGAGGAAGATCTGGCCCGGCTGATGGGTGATGTGCCTGCCCACACGCTGGCCAGCATGGCGCGTGGTGCCGTGCAGGCGTTGCGTGGTTTTGTGCAAAGCCGTGCGCCCGGTGGTGCCTCTGCGTGGTCTTCCGACCGCACCATTCCATGAAGCGCTTCTTTCGCGGCGCCACCATCGTCTGGGTGGTGCTGCGTTACGGTCTTGATGAGTTGGTGCTGACCAGCTTCCAGAAACCCTGGCTGCGCCTGCTGGCCCGCATCGTTTCTGTGGGGCGCGATCTCAGTGCTCCGCGGGGCCAGCGCCTGCGCGAGGCGCTGGAGCGACTCGGCCCCATTTTTGTCAAATTCGGGCAGGTGCTGTCCACGCGGCGCGACCTTATGCCGCCCGACATTGCCGACGAACTGGCTCACCTGCAAGACCGCGTTCCCCCGTTTGACTCGGCCGTGGCCGTCGCCACCATCGAGCGGGCGTTTCGCCGCCCTGTGGCCGAGGTGTTCGAGTCGTTCGAGCGCGAGCCGGTGGCCAGCGCCTCCATTGCCCAGGTGCATTTCGCCACCCTGCGCGATCGCCATGGGGCGCTGCATGAGGTCGCGGTGAAGGTCTTGCGCCCCGGCATGCTGCCAGTCATCGAGAAAGACCTCAGCCTCATGCGCATGATGGCGGGCTGGGTCGAGAGCTTGTCGGCCGATGGCAAGCGCCTCAAGCCGCGCGAGGTGGTGGCCGAGTTCGACAACTACCTGCACGATGAGCTCGACCTGGTACGCGAAGCCGCCAATGCCGCGCAGCTGCGCCGCAACATGGAGGGGTTGAACCTGGTGGAAGTGCCCATCATTCACTGGGATTTCTGTCACCCCGAGGTGATGGTGATGGAGCGCATGAACGGCGTTCCCATCAGCCAGGTGCAGCGGTTGCGCGATGCGGGGGTAGATATCCCGAAACTGGCGCGCGATGGCGTCACCATCTTCTTCACGCAGGTGTTCCGCGACGGGTTTTTCCATGCCGACATGCACCCCGGCAACATCCAGGTCAGCCTGGCCCCGGCCACCTTCGGGCGCTACATTTCCCTCGACTTTGGCATCGTCGGCACACTTACCGAGTCCGACAAGGAATACCTGGCGCAAAATTTCGCGGCTTTCTTCCGGCGCGACTACAAGCGTGTGGCCGAACTGCATATCGAGAGCGGCTGGGTGCCGCCCGGCACGCGGATCAACGAGCTCGAAGGGGCTATACGCACCGTGTGCGAGCCGTATTTCGATCGCCCGCTCAAAGAAATTTCGCTCGGCATGGTGCTCATGCGCCTGTTCCAGACGTCGCGGCGCTTCAATGTGGAGATTCAGCCCCAGCTTGTGCTGCTGCAGAAAACGCTGCTCAACATCGAGGGGCTGGGCCGCCAGCTCGACCCCAACCTGGATTTGTGGAGCACGGCCAAGCCTTTTCTGGAAAAGTGGATGCTCGAACAGCTTGGCCCCCAGCGCTTCAAACGGGAACTGCAGGCCCAGGCACCGCATTACGCCAAGATCGTGCCCTCGCTGCCCCGATTGCTGCACGATTTTCTGCAGCACCCGCCCGGGCAGCAGCAAAACCGCGAGCTGCTGGAGTTGCTCAAGGAACAACGGCACACCAACCGTTTGCTGCAGGGCCTGGTGTATGTCTGCATCGGTTTTGTGCTGGGCCTGATCGTCATGCAGGTGCTTGTGCGGGTCAGTCTTTTCTAGGGGCCTGTCGGACTTGGAGCGTCGAAAGCGAGAATTGGCCCCAGCGAGGACAGTTTTTGCCGGATTTGCAGCCCCATAGCCCGGCTATGGGGCAAAAAGACGGTAAAAAATGGACCGCTGCGGCCGATTTGCAGCCGACGATTTCCAAGTCCGACAGATTCCTAGGGGTTTGCGCTCAATGCCCCGCACGCGCGACGCGTCCTTGGGCGTGTTGCGCAGATAATGCGCGTCGTTTTCTTCTAACCCACATCACAGCGGAGCGGCGCATGCTGGTCACTTTCATCGTTCTGTATTTGCTGGTATCGATTGGCATTGGGCTGTATGCGGCGACCCGTGTACACAACACGGCCGATTACGCCGTTGCCGGGCGCAGCTTGCCCCTGGCGGTGGTCATTGCCACCACCTTTGCCACCTGGTTCGGTTCTGAGACGGTATTGGGGGTGTCGGCACGCTTTATCGATAGCGGCCTGGGCGGTGTGGTGGAGGACCCGTTTGGCGCCTCCATGTGTCTCATTTTGGTGGGGCTGTTTTTTGCCTACCGCCTGTACCAGAAGAACCTGATCACCCTGGGCGACTACTACCGCCTGCGCTTTGGCCGCACCATCGAGGTGCTGTGCTCGGGCATCATCATCTTCAGCTACCTGGGCTGGGTGGCTGCGCAGATCACGGCGCTGGGCCTGGTGTTCAACCTTCTGACCCAGGGGACTATTTCGGTCACAGCCGGCATGGTGCTGGGTACCGCCATCGTGCTGATCTACACCTTGTATGGCGGTATGTGGTCGGTGGCGCTGACCGATTTTGTGCAGATGATCGTGATCGCCCTGGGGCTGCTTGCCATTGCGTGGTTTGCTGCCGATCTGGCAGGCGGCGCGGGCAAGGTCATCGACTATGCCGCACGCGAAGGCAAGTTTCATTTCTTTCCGCAGGATGGCGGGCTCAAGGAGTGGACCTTCTTTTTT
>JAUYGP010000076.1 GCA_030690515.1 Giesbergeria sp. | reverse complement strand
GAGCCCGACTACGGCATGGACCTCAACCTGTGGGAGGACAACCCCTCGCCCTGGGGCCCGCGCTATGGCTTTGGCAAGATTCCGTTCGGCAACCCCAACCTCGCGTTCTCCACCCAGGCGCCCTTCCACATGGGCTTCTTCCACGAGTCGCCTGTCATCTACATGGCGGCGGGTTTCCTCAAGCGCACCTACCCACTGCTGCGCATCCAGCAATACCGGGGCCTGTCCGAACTGGCCTTTCGCAACGGCCACCCCTATTGGGGCTGGCGCTTTGCCGGGCTGGCGCTGCACTACGTGCAAGACCTGACCCAGCCCTACCACGCCAGCCTGGCGCCGGGCTTCTCGGCGGCGCGACTCATCGGCATCAACCTGCTGTCCATGCTGCGCATGCCGGGCGCCAAGAACGACATGGTCATCCTGCTGTCCAACCGCCACTTCGTGCTGGAGCGCTACGAGAGCCAGATGATCCAGGCCGCCGCCCAGACCCGCCAGGCCAGCAGCGTGGAAAAGGCCCTGCACGACACCGGCAGCGATGCGGTCTACCCTGCGTGGTCTGACCTGTACGCGCGAGACACCGTGGCCCGCCAGGCACACGACCTGGGCGTGACCGTGACCGACCAGATGCTCGCCACCGTGCCCGTGGGCTATGTCAACAACCCCGGCTTCGACTTCGGCCTGCACGCCAAAGACATCGACCTGATGACCGAGGTGGCGCGCCAGGGCGAAGCCCCCCGAGCCGCACTGGAGAGCACCATCGCCACACTCATGCGCAACGCTGGCGCACACAGCCGCAACCTGGTGCGGGGCATCCTGCAGGACGCAAAACCGCGCTGAGAACGCGCTGGCCACCCCAGGCAGTAAGCTCTGCGGCTCCATGCCCTACACCCTTGCCGCCCCCGTCCACAGCGAACTCATCATCAAGAAAAGCCGCTTCATCGGCTGCGTGCAACCCATGCCGGACCGGGCCAGCGCCCAGGCCCATGTCGATGCGCTCTGGAAGGAACACCCCGGCGCCACCCACATCTGCTGGGCACTGCTGGCGGGCGGGCAATCGGCTGCGGTGGACGACGGCGAACCTG
>JAUYGP010000068.1 GCA_030690515.1 Giesbergeria sp. | reverse complement strand
TGTTGACCCCTTGGATCCCCTCATCGCGCGTCCAGAGCCCGCTGGGCCAGCTGGCGCCCCCATCAGGCGGCTCGATGAGCGCGTACTGGAGCATCGTCAGGAGGGTCTGGGCGGTCATGCCGGCACTCCCGTCAGCTGATCGAGCGCCGTCGGCTCGCTCCGACGGGCTGGCCGGAGATCGCGACGACGATCCAGCCCCGCCCACCGGCGGAATTGCTGGTTGGCCTTGAGCACCGCATTCTCTTCCGCCGCGGCGAGGATGATCGCTTTGACCGCTGGCCGTGTCGCGGCCCAGGTCGCCCCGCCCACCTTGAACGCGAGGAGCTGCAAGGTGTAGCCCAGGATCACGTCCAGGAACTCCTGCCCCAGGTCGAGCGTGTCTCCCTCCTCGGTGAGGATCGGCGTCGCCGAGACGCCATGCATGGTGAAGGTCACCATCTGCAGTTCGGGATAGGCGCGGCACCAGCCGTCGCCATAGACCAGCGGCAGTCCGGTCTCCAGCACACGGTCCCGCATGGTCTGTTCGCGTTCAGTGCTTTTGCCGATATGAAAAGGGGAAGCGTTGATGACCACCAGCAGCTCCGCACCAAACAGGGCGCAATCGCGTGCCGGCGCGGCATGCCAGGCATCCTCGCAAATCAGCAAGCCCACGCGCATCCCGCCTGCCTCGAACACGCAAGGCACCTGGCCCGGTACAAAGTAGCGGCGTTCGTCGAATACTTGGTAGTTGGGCAGTTCGCGCTTGGCATAGGTCTTCTCCACCCGGCCATTGCGCAGCACACTGGCCGCGTTCAGGCAGGGGCTGAATGCGGGGGCATCGGGGGCCGTGCGTTGGGGATGGCCCAGCACAATCGCCAGGTCTTTCAACCCCGCGGTCTCGCGGGCCACCGCTTTCACGGCATCATCGCAGGCAGCCTGGAATGCAGGGCGCAGGAACAGGTCTTCGGCGGCGTAACCGCACAGGGCCAGTTCCGGTGTCAGCAGCAACTGCGCACCGGCAGCATGGGCCTCGTGCGCCGCTGCAACGATCTTCTGCACGTTTCCGGGCAGGTCGCCCACCACAAAATTAAGCTGAGCAGTGCAAATGGAAAGCGTCATGGAATGGAAACGAGCCGCCAGGGCCCAAGAAAGCATTGCCGAGCCAACAGACACAAGCCCACCGGCTGACAACGGCCGCGGAGATGGTCATGGCTGAAATTGCCATTATCACCCGCGTGTCCACATCTCCGCTGGACATTGCTGCGGCCGACTGGAACGCTCTGCTGGCTCTGCAGGCCCAGCCCACCCCCTTCATGCGCCACGAATACCTGACCGCCCTGCACGAGAGCGGTAGCGCCACGCCACACACCGGCTGGACACCGCGCTTTCTCTCGCTCTGGCAGGGCGATGTTTTGTGGGCTGCCTGCCCGCTTTACGTCAAAAGCCATTCCTACGGCGAATACGTGTTCGACTGGGCCTGGGCCAACGCGTATGCAGAGCACGGCCTGCCCTACTACCCCAAGGCGGTGGTGGCCGTGCCCTTCACGCCGGTTCCGGGTACACGCCTGATGGCGCGGGACGGTGAGGCCCGTGCCGCGCTGGTGCAAGCGCTGCGCGACTGGTGCACGCAGGCCGGCGTTTCGTCGCTGGACCTGCTGTTTGCGGACGATACAGACATGGATGCCTGCAAAGCAGCCGGACTGATGCAGCGCCAGACCGTGCAATTCCACTGGAAGAATGTGGCCCCCACGCTCGGCACTGGCGTGTCCTCGCTGCCCCCCAAGGGGGCTCTCGCCG
>JAUYGP010000066.1 GCA_030690515.1 Giesbergeria sp. | reverse complement strand
GAGGAGAATCTGATGGCAATGGGCCTGTGGACGCCTCACTCAAAGCGATTGAATCGCATGTGAAAAGTGGCGCAGAAATGGTGCTGTATTCGGTCACTGCCATCAGTGGCTCTACGGAGAGCCAGGGCGAGGTGACGGTTCGGTTGCAGAACAGTGGTCGGGTCGTCAATGGTGTGGGGGCCGATCCGGATATCGTGGTGGCCTCGGCCAAGGCCTATGTCGCCGCACTCAACAAACTGCACAGCAAAGCCGACCGGGTGGCAGCGCAGGGGTGAGGCGGTACCGGGGTAAGGGTGTCGGTGTATTCCAAGGCATTTAAAATCTCGTCCAATTGATTTAAATCGTCGCGCAAGATATTGATCTTGCGCGATTTTTTCGTTGGAACTACACTGTGAAACAATTGTAGCCGCTAGGAGATGAGCTTTGATTTCACACCAGTCCAAGATGGCCCCACGCTCCCTACTCCAGTTTTGCGGAATCGTGTTGGTGGGTGTACTGTTTGCCACGTCGGGCGCCCAGGCTGCGCCGCGCAAACAAGCCGCTGAAAAAAAACACCAGGTCTCAAGCAAGCGTCCCGCCGCCAAGTCGGCGGCTACCCGCAAGCTGGCGGCACGCGGCAAGGCGCCACGTGCCGTTTCGGTGTCGGCTCGCACGCCCGTTCGCATGGCCGCGCCACGCCAGTCTTTTGGGGAACTGGCGGGTCTGCACGATCTGGCCGATCCGCTGGACCTTAAATCCAGCGTCGCCCTGGTCGTAGATCAGGACACCCACGAAGTTCTTTTGAGCAAAAACGATCAGGCTGTTCTTCCCATTGCCTCGCTTACCAAGCTCATGACGGGGCTCATCATCAGCCAGGCCGGGCTGTCCATGGATGAGACTGTCACTATCACCGAGGAAGACATTGATACGGAAAAGGGAAGCCGCTCACGTCTCATGGTGGGCACAACCCTGAGTCGGCGAGAGATGCTCCATTTGGCACTGATGTCCAGCGAAAATCGGGCTGCCAATGCGCTGGGGCGTACCTATCCAGGGGGGCTCAAGTCTTTTGTGACCCAGATGAACGTCAAGGCGCGCCTGCTCGGTATGACGGATACGCGCTATGTGGAGCCTACGGGGCTGTCCAGCCTCAACCAGTCTAGTGCCCGCGACTTGGCCGTGCTCGTCAACGTCGCTCACAGCGACCCGGTTCTTCGCGAGTTTTCCACCTCCCCCGGCTATGAAGTGGCTGTCGGGCAAAAAACCTTGCAGTACAACAATACCAACCTTCTGGTGAAAAACCCCAGTTGGGATATTGGTTTGCAGAAGACCGGCTATATCTCGGAGGCGGGCCGTTGCCTGGTGATGCAGACGCAGATCGCGGGGCGCAAACTGATTATGGTTTTTCTTGATTCGACTGGAAAGCTCAGCCGGATTGGTGATGCCGTCCGTGTGCGCAACTGGGTGGAATCCATGCCAACCATGCATCCCACTGTGGCTGGCGGTATTGTGGCGCGCAAGAGCTGAGCAGCTCTCGCAGCGCTGATCGCCTTGAAGCCCTTATCTTGGCTTTCTCATCGGATGGGTAGTGAAAGCGCACCACGCGGTGCGTCCTCTGCTTGCGGCTTGTAGCCCAGAGCTACTGAGATGTCATGGGCAGTGGATTGTAGTTTGGGTAACCAGCTTTCATCGAGTCGGTCTGCCGGTGCTGAAATCGACAGACCAGCAACCAGGCGTCCCTGATCGTCATAGACGCCTGCTGCCATGCAACGCACCCCTAACTCCAGCTCTTCGTTGTCGCGGGCTACTCCACTGGACCGCGCATTCGACAGTTCGCGGTCCAGCGCGGGCAGCTGCGTCAGGCTGTTGCGTGTGTGGCCTGCCAGTCCGGTGCGCATGGCGTAGGCGCGGACGCGCTGTGGATCGTCGGCCGCCAGAAAGAGTTTTCCGGTTGATGTCAGGTGCAGTGGAGCGCGTCCCCCAATAGCCCGCACCACCTGCATGCCGGAGCGTTCGCTGTAAGCGCGCTCGACATAAATGATTTCATCGCCCTGGCGCATGCTGAGGTTGACGGGCTGTTGTATGAGCCGGTGCAGCTCCCGCATGGGATGCATGGCCGCATCGCGGACACTCAGTCGCCCTTTGACGAGATTGCCCAGTTCCAGCAGACGCATGCCCAGCCGGTAGCTGCCGGACTCAGGGCGATCCACAAAACGCCCAATGGCCAGGTCATTCAGGATGCGGTGCGCGGTGGAGGGGTGTAGACCGGTTCTTTCGCTGATTTCCTTGAGTGAAATCGCTTCTTCACGCGACGCAAGCACATCAATCAGCGCAAACATGCGCTCAATGACTTGCACACTGGGTTTTGCGGGAAGATCCGGGTCTGTTTTTTTCATGAGATATGCAATGCAACGGAAGTGAGATTTTATCTTGTGAAATCAATCTGCCTCTGTGGCCGGTGCATTGCGTAAGTCAACCCGTTGCCATTGCTCGTGTGTCAATACTTCGTGGGGAAGAAAGCGGGCCTTGTAGCTCATCTTGGGGCTCTCCTCGATCCAGTAGCCCAGATAGACATGTGCCAGGCCCAGTGCGCGGGCCTGTTCGATTTGCCACAGGATGCTGAAGGTGCCATAGCTGCTGCGGGCTTCGGGTTCGTAGAAGGTGTAGACCGCCGAGAGTCCATCGTCCAGTACATCTAGCAGGGACACCATGCGCAAAGCGCCAGGGGCGCTTTCAGTGTCCGGTTCGCGGAATTCCACCAGGCGCGAGTTCACCCGGCTCTGGAGTAAAAACTGGGTGTATTGGTCAATGCTGTCGTGGTCCATGCCTCCGCCCGCATGGCGGCCATTCTGGTAGCGCAAATAGAGTTGGTAGTGTTCGGGTGCGAAGCTGGGGCGTAGCACCCGCACTTGCAAGTGGGCATGTTGCACCTGGGAGCGTCGCTGGCTGCGGTCGGGTTTGAATTCATCGACCAGCACGCGCAGAGCCTTACAAGCGCGGCAACCGTCGCAATAGGGTCGGTACGTAAACATTCCGCTGCGGCGAAAGCCTTGTGCGACCAGTTGGGAGTAGATGTCGCTGCGAACCAGGTGGCTAGGCGTTGCTACCTGTGAGCGGGCCTGGCGGTTGGGCAGGTAGCTGCACGGATAGGGCGCCGTGGCGTAGAACTGAAGTGTCTGTAAGGGGAGGTCGTTGAGTTGCGTCATGCCGCGGGCGCTGAGGGAGGCAGTAGCTCGTCCCAGTATACGGGGTCGAAAGACCAGTGCAGTGGTTCCTGTATGCATGCATCCGAGATATGTTGCAGGAATACGGAGCGCTCGATTTCCCGTGCGCCGAGCGAGGCAAGATGGGCCGTGTTTTGTTGGCAGTCGATGAGTGGAACCCGTTGGCGACGACACATACAGACCAGAGCCGCCAGGGCGATTTTGGAAGCATCGGTTGCCAAGGCGAACATGGATTCACCGAAAACAGCACGACCCATGCCAATGCAGTACAGGCCACCCACGAGTCGGCCCCCTACCCAGGTTTCGATGGAGTGGGCGTGGCCTGCTGCATGAATGGCGTTGTAAGCCTCC
>JAUYGP010000046.1 GCA_030690515.1 Giesbergeria sp. | reverse complement strand
TGGCGAGGGCAAATACCCGGTGCAGGGCAGGGCGGGCGCCGTGGGCTACCTGGTGGGCCAGCCGGGCAAGGGGCTGGCGTGCATGTTCCACATGATGAACGAGGCGCGCATTGGCATTGGCATGGCCGCCACCATGCTGGGCCTGGCGGGCTACTACGCCAGCCTGGACTACGCCAAGAACCGCCCGCAGGGCCGGCCCGTGGGCCAGGGGGGCAAGGACGCCGCGCAGCCCCAGGTGCGCATCATCGAGCACGCCGACGTCAAGCGCATGCTGCTGGCGCAAAAGAGCTATGGCGAGGGCGCGCTGGCGCTCAACCTGTTCTGCGCCCGCCTGGTGGACGAGCAGCACACCGGTGCGCCAGACGCCGCCGATGAGGCACGTCTGCTGCTCGAAGTGCTCACCCCCATTGCCAAAAGCTGGCCCAGCGAGTTTTGCCTGGAGGCCAATTCGCTGGCCATCCAGATCCACGGCGGCTATGGCTACACACGCGACTTCCCGGTAGAGCAGTACTGGCGCGACAACCGCCTGAACATGATCCACGAGGGCACGCACGGCATCCAGGCGGCCGACCTGCTGGGCCGCAAGGTGCTGATGGAAAACGGCCGGGGCATGCAATTGCTGGCCGCGCGCATGCAGGCCACCATGGCCCAGGCCGTTGCCGTGCCCGAGCTGGCAGGGTATGCAACTGCGCTGGGCGACGCCTTGCAACAGGTGGGCAGCGCCACGCAGGCAGCTTGGGCTACGGGTAACCCTACCGAAGCGCTGGCGAACGCCGTGCCCTACATGCAGGCCTTTGGCCACACCGTGCTGGCCTGGACCTGGCTGGACGTCGCCCTGGCTACGCTGCGCCTGGATGCTACGCTTTCAATAGCTACTAGCGCAGGCAGAATGGGCGCTGCACGGTATTTTTACCATTATGAGTTGCCTAAAATTGGCGCTTGGCTGAAGGTGGTGAATGCGCGCGACATGACTTGCGCAAATCTGGCGGAAGAGGCTTTTTAAGCGTTACGGCGCAGCCTAGTGGCAGCCAATGGATGGCGCACAAAAACGTTTGTGACGAGTTTCTGTACGCGCCCGATTTTTTGGCGATTTTTCAGCCTACCATTCGCACCCTAAGGCCCATCTCGGGCTGAACTTGTGGAGCCTGACATGGCAAAAGAACAGCGCAACGAAAAGATGGCGAAGAAACCGAAAAAGGATACTTCGCTTCCCAAGGCAGGCGGCACAGACCGCCCCACGCCGCCCATGACCGCCGTGATGCCCAAGGGCAAAGAGAAGAAGAAGTAAAGCCAGGCGCGACCCGCCAAGAGCGGCTAATTCCATTTCTAAATCAAACGATTACTTTGTCGGCTTCGCTTGTCGTACGCCTGTACTGCCTGCGCTTCGCCTTCGCGTACTCGATTGATTTAGAAACCGAATAACAACGCTCAGCGAAGCTGCCCTGACTAGGCGTACCGTCGCAGGCAGTACGAGCAGTACGACAAGACGGAACAACGACGCCTGGGGAGTGTTGTTAGCCGCTCTCAGCGCATCACCCTGCGCAGCCAGGCGCTGGACTGGTCCACCGCGACCGAGAGCAGCAGCATGGCGATGATGACGGTGGCCGTCTGCGCATAGTGGAACAGCGATAGCTCGAAATACAGCAGCTGCCCCAGCCCCCCGGCGCCGACAAAGCCCAGGATGGCGGCCATGCGGATATTCATCTCCCAGCGGTAGAGCGTGTAGGCGATGAGTTGCGGCGCGGCGCCCGGCAGGGTGCCGTACAGAAAGGCCTGGCTGCCGCTGGCGCCCGCCAGGCGCAAGGCACGGGCCGGGCTTGGCGGGACGTTGGCCAGCGCCTCGGCGTACAGCCGCCCCAGCACCCCTGCCGTGTGCAAGCCCAGCGC